>JAABSR010000108.1 GCA_011390245.1 Campylobacterales bacterium | reverse complement strand
TTGGCTTTTGAAAATGGGGCGGTTTTGCTCTATTCCAATAGACCTATAGAGAGTTCAAATATAATCAAAAAAGATCCATTTATGGGGCTATATCTTCTAAAAAATGAGCATAAAAAGGAGCCTTTTGAGATATGGAGTGAGGATGATGAGGCTTATGAAGATGAGCTCATCTCTATCTCAAGAAGCAACCAACACAGAGGATATGCACAAAAAGAGGGAGCATTGCTTGAGAGTTTTGCAAAATTTTCATCCCCAACATCAAAAAACTCAGCAATAGTTGGTCTTTGTTATGGACTTTTTGGTTTAGGTGTTGATACCAAAGGCTCTTATGTTGAGCCAAGATATATAAAAAGATTTCTATATGAAGATAAAAGACACAAAGATTTAGGTGTCAGAATCTACAAAAATAGAGAGATTCCAGTAGTGGAGTTTGTAGATCCTTTTGTAAATTTTGGGCTTTTCAAAAGAGGTGATGTAATTACTTCAATAGATAGTGTTTGGGTTGATTCTATTAGAAAATATACAGATACTATTGATAGTAAAAGAGTAGGTCAAAAAGTTATAGTGACAGTAAATAGGGATGGTAGGAGATTAGAATTTCAAGCCACTCTCAAAGAGAGAGTTGGCGGAGGGTTGATAGAAGATAACTTTTTGAAAAGAGTTGGAATTACTTTAGATAGAGATTTTAATATTAGAGATACCATCAAAACAGATAGTGAACTAAAGTGGCTAAAAGTGGGCGATACCATAACTCATATAAATGGTAAAGAGACAAAGGGAGTTGATATCATGGAGTTGCTTACAAATTTGGATAGACCCTATTTGAGCTTTCTTGTAAGGCGTGGAGAGTTTGATTTTTTTATTAAAATAGATCTAAAATAGAGGAGTATTTTTGGAGAGCTTTTTAAATGCCTCAGAAGAGTTTGAGAGATTTTTGTTAGATTCTAAGCCAACTTTTAAGACATTTCATCCCCACTATGAAAAAGCTTTCTGGGAGATGCTCTCAAGTGGTGGCAAGAGATTTAGACCAAAGTTACTTTTTGCAGTAGTTTGTGCTTATGATGAGTTGATGTTGCCCTCATCCCTCCATGTGGCTTTAGCTATAGAGGTTTTGCACACATACTCGCTAATCCATGATGATTTACCATGTATGGATGATGCAGATACTAGAAGAGGTGTGCCAACTTTGCACAAAACTTATGATGAGGTGAGTGCGGTTTTGGTTGGTGATGCCTTAAATACTCATGCCTTTTATCTCTTAAGTAATGCTGCTCTTAGTGATAGTGTGAAGATAGAGCTAATAAGAGAGCTTTCTTTGAGTGGTGGTGGTGCTGGTATGGTTTTGGGTCAAGCATTGGATTGTCACTTTGAGGAGAGTGTGTTAAGTATAGAGCAACTAGAGATACTACATATCAACAAAACTGCAAAACTAATAGCTGCTTCACTAAAGATGGGTGGAATTATTGTAGGCTTGGAGAAACCAACGCTACAAAAGCTAGAGAAGTTAGGTCTTAGAGCTGGGTTGATGTTTCAAATAAATGATGACATTATAGATGCAACTCTTAGCTCAAAAGAGGCTGGAAAAGATACAAGAAATGATGGAGCCAAAAACAGCTATGTAAATCTGCTAGGCTTAGAAGAGGCGAAAAAATATAGAGATATGGTAAAAGATGAAATAGAGGAGATGCTTGAGGGTTTTGATTGTGGTTTTAGAGAGAATATGTTGATACTACTGAAGAGATATTTTAAATAGATAGGAGGGTGTTGATTGAAGAGAATATTGATAACAAATGATGATGGTTTTGATTCTTCAGGACTTAGGGCTTTGATAGAATCTGTAAAAGATTTGGCTCAAGTTTATGTAGTGGCTCCAGCAACTGAAAAATCAGCATGTGCACACTCATTGACCCTAACAAAGCCTCTTAGGCTTTTGGAGATAGATGACGACTTTTATAAGCTAGATGATGGAACACCTACTGATTGTATATATTTAGCATTAAATTCACTTTTTGATGATGGAATCAGACCAGATCTTGTGCTAAGTGGGATCAATATCGGTGCTAATATGGGGGAAGATATAACCTACTCAGGAACAGTTGCAGGAGCTATGGAGGGGGCGATTCATGGGATTCCTTCTATAGCTTTTTCGCAAGTTTGTAGAGACATATCGCACAGAATGAATACTTTTGATTATGAGTTGGCAAAAAAGATTACTAGAGATTTGGCAAAAAAGATTCTAGAAGGTGATTTTCCTCTCCATGAGAGAAGGCTTTTGAATGTAAATATACCTCCTATTAGTGTAGAAGAGTGCAAAGGTATCAAAATAAGTAGAGCTGGATATAGACTCTATGGGAATGAAGCACATCTACATAGAAATCCAAGAGGTGAAGAGTATTATTGGATTGGTCTCCATCCTTTAGAATGGGATGAGGAGAGAAGAGCTGGTAGTGATTTTTCAGCCGTTATGAATGATTTTGTATCTATTACTCCAATCAAGCTTGATCTAACATCGTATGAGGATATGGAGATATTGCAAAAATGGATTTAAAACATGATAGATTAAAGAGGCTTTTTGGAGATAAGTTTGAAGAGATAAAAGAGATAGAGGTTATTATACTAGGTGTTGGTGGGGTTGGAAGTTTTGTGCTTGATTGTCTTCATAGAAGTGGTGTTGAAAATATCACTATAGTAGATTTTGATAGATACGAGATTACAAATCAAAACAGACAGATAGGTAGTGAAGATGTAGGTGCAATAAAGGTAGAATCTTTAGCAAAAAAATATAGAAATATAACTCCAATAGTTGCAAAAGTAGATCAAGAATTTATAGATGAATTTGACTTTGATAGGTTTGATTTTGTCATAGATGCAATAGATGATATCCCAGCAAAAGTAGAACTAGCAAAAAAAGTACACAAAAAGCTAATAAGCTCACTAGGTGGTGCTAAAAGGATTGATCCAACCATGATAAAAGTTGATACTATATGGAACTCAAGAGGTGGAAGATTTTCTAGAAAGTTTAAAGAGGCTTTAAAAAGAAGTGGTTTTGATAAGAGCTTCAAAGTCGTCTATAGTGATGAAGAGCCAATATGTAAAGAGATGGGTAGTTTTGTAGGCGTAACTGGAGCTTTTGGTTTAACTATATGCTCACAAATAATCAAAGATAGATTTTCTAAATAGCTATTTTGTTTAAGTCAAAGTTGAATATCATAAAAAAATCTTATATAAATAAGGGCGAAATTTGTCATTTATAAGCAGTGGTAATGAGATAAGTTTTGATAAAGATAGGATTATCGTATCAAAAACAGATCTCAAGGGAAAGATTACTTATGGGAATGAGCTCTTTATAGAGCTTAGCGGATATAGTGAAAAAGAGCTTTTGGGATCACCTCATAGCATGATAAGACATGAAAAGATGCCAAAAACCGTCTTTAGAATACTCTGGAATGGCATCTCTAAGGGTAAAGAGATATTTGCCTATGTAGTCAATAGAGCCAAAAATGGAGACTACTATTGGGTTTTTGCAAATGTCACACCATCTTTCAATAGTAGAGGTGATGTTGTTGGTTACCACTCTGTAAGGCGTAAGCCAAAACAAGAGGCAATAGCTGCTATTTCAGAACTCTATGGAAAACTTTTGGATATTGAAAGAAGAGATGGAGTTGATGGAGGCTTAAGAGCACTTGAAGATATTTTAGATAATGAAGGGATAAGTTATGAAGAATATATCATCTCTATCTAAAATACAATATGCAAATATAGCATCTATAGCTATTTTTACTATTGCTCTTATTGCTGAGGTTATCACTTATGGATTTGATTTTATGAGAGTTTTATCTGTTGCAAATTTTGCACTTGCTATATTTATCTTTATAAATATTAGAAAAATTCAGACTACTGTTTTAAAGGTCGCTTCTATAGTGAAATCTTCAGAAAATGGAGAGTTTGAAGAGCGAATCGTAGATATAAGTGATGGTGGAGAGCTAAAAGATTTATGCTGGAATCTAAACAATCTACTTGATAAGATAGAGGTCTTTATGAGAGAGATTAAGACTTCAGTAGAGTATGCAACAGATAGGAAGTTTTATCGAAAAAATATCTCTTTGGGACTTGATGGAGCTTTCAAAAGAAATCTTGATGGGATAAATATTGCACTAAAAGCAATGGAGGATAATGACCACTACAATAAAATAAATGAACTAAGTAGAAAGCTCTCAGATATGAGTAGTGAGAATCTAAACATCGGACTAAAAGCTATGCAAGATGACCTCTCAAGCGGGGTGGAGCTAATCTCTTCAGTCTCAAAAGACATGGATAATATTTCAGCTCAATCTATTGATTCTAGTAAAGATATTGAGACTATTACAAGTTATATGGATGAACTAATGGAGTCGATATCAAACTCAAATAATGCTATTTCATCTTTTGTGGAGAGGTCAAAAGAGGTAAGTAGCGTAGTAACTCTTATAGTAGATATTGCAGATCAGATAAATCTACTAGCTCTAAATGCCTCTATTGAAGCAGCAAGAGCTGGTGAGCATGGGAGAGGTTTTGCAGTTGTAGCTGATGAGGTTAGGAATCTAGCAGAAAAGACTAGAAAAGCAACAGCTGAAATATCTATAGCTATGCAGACTATGCAACAAGAGATTGTCACAATACATGAAGACAGTGAGAGAGTTAGCTCTCTTGGAGTCTCTTCGCATGAGATGGTTCAAAACTTCAAAGATGTATTCAAAAATTTTGAGATAGAGGCTTCAAGATTGGCAGATATCTCTACAGATTTGGAAAACTCAACATTTATTATCTTAGCAAAAATAGATCATATAGTTTTCAAAGCAAATGCATACCTAAGTTTCACCTATGGTAATGAGATTCAAGAGTTTGGAAATCATAAAGATTGCAGATTTGGAAAGTGGTATATTCAAGAGGGAGAGAAGAAGTTTGGCAAGACTGAAGAGTATCAAAAAATTGATATTCACCATGCAAATGTTCACAACTATGTGCTAGATTCTTTAGAGTGCATCAAAGAGGGCAACTGTATTCAAAAAGCTGATGTGATTTTAGAAAATCTAAAAATCATGGAGGATGAAAGCAAGAATCTTTTTAATCTTATGGATGATATGTTAGATAGCTCAAAAAAAGCAACAAGCTAGCCTAGCTAAAGCTTCGCTTTTTTACTGATGGAGAGTACCATGCCTATGAGTATGGATGTCGCAAAAAGCGAGCTTCCTCCATAGCTTAGAAATGGTACTGCAATACCTTTGATAGGGGTGATTCCTGTGACACCAAAAGCGTTTATCAAAAAAGAGAATGCTATTAGCATGCCCGCTCCTAGGCTAAATAGATAATATATCTGATTTTCGCTCCTATTTGCTATTTTGAAGATTCTATAGATGATAAAAAATATTATAGTCGTGACTAACACAAGTCCAAAAAATCCAATCTCCTCTGCAATACCTGAGAGAACTATATCAGTATGAATTTCACTCAAGAATCCTAGTTTGATATTTCCCTCACCTAGTCCAACGCCAAAAAGTCCTCCATTTTTTATTGCGTTAAATGAGTGATAAATCTGATATGGTTCTGGGAGATTTTCTATTCTTAACTTCGAAGCAATACTATCTGGAAAGAGGGATAGAATAAAGTTTTGAGCTGTTGCCCACCATAGTTTTATCCTAAGAATCCTATGCTCACTTCCGATGATGAGAAAAAATATACCTACAAGGGCAATGGAGAGCATAAACATAAAAAATCTAAGAGATGTACCTGCAAAAACTGCTAGGATAACTAGAGTAAAACCAAGTAGAACAACTTGACCTAGGTCATTTTGCATAAATGCAATAATAGTGGCAAAAAACATAAATGCACCAGCGTATGGGGCAAAAGAGAGAAACTCATCTTTTAGATTCTTTCTTTGATGTGGGGAAAATTTTCTAGAGAAACTCCATGCCAAAAAGAGTATAAAACCAATTTTGAAAAACTCAACTGGAGCAAGTGAGAATCCAGGAAGTCTTATCCATCTTTTTGCACCTCCAGCACTTGTGGCTAAGGATTCTGGCAGGAAGTACATCACTATCATCAAAAGCAGAAAGAAAAAGAAAAAGAAAAAACCCATCCTTATGATGAATCTATCAGGATCAAACCTAGAGATAGCCCACATGGTGAAAATTGATATCATTCCTGCCGCTAGCTGTCTTGAGAAGA
>JAABSR010000107.1 GCA_011390245.1 Campylobacterales bacterium | reverse complement strand
AGCGAAAAACTATGATGAGCTAAACCAAAAAAGTGCATCTATTTTTGCCCTAACAGCTAAAGATATAGAAGAGGCAAATGAGAAGATAAGGGATTCTTTTAAAAGTCAAAGCGAATCTATGAGAGATGATTTTAAAGATAGCATAGGTGAAATCAAAAACTCACTAAGCTATAGCACGATTCATATAAGTGATGAGTTTAAGTCTCTATCTAAATCCATAAGTGAAGGGGTTGATGACTTCCAAAAATCACTACATCTCTCATTTGTTGATAGCTCAAATGAGTTAAGAAACCTACTAAGTAGTACAAAATCAGAAATAAGCGCAATAAATCAAGAGGCAAGAGACAATAGCAGAGATAGAAATAGTGAAATAAGAGAGATGATAAACACAATAAAGAATCTCTCAAAAGAGAGCAATGAAGAGATAAAAAATAGCTACTCAAAAATGGTAGATGATTTAAGTGCACATTTTGGCAAAAGTGCAAAAAATATAGAAAATAGCTTTACTAAGCTCGAAGGTAGCATCTCTTCTTTGCTTGTAGAGCTTATAAGCAGTAGCTCAGATGCACTTCTCTCAATGAGTTCTGAAACCAAAAAAGAGGTAATCTCTCTAACCCAAGAGATGGTACAAAAAATAGCTCAAACTCAATCTAGTGCTAAGAAAAATGCTCATCTTTTAAGCGTTGAGTATCTTAAGTTTTTACAAAGGGCGATAAAAGAGAGCGTGCAAGCTCCAAAAGCACTACAAGAATCCATGCAATCTAGTGCAAAAGAGAGTCATGATGCATTGCTTCAATACTCCAAATCTCTCAATGAAAATATAGAGATGAACTCAAAAGAGGTTAGAAGTTTAAGCCTAAATCTAAAGAAACTTATAGAGAGTGAGCTAAAAAACTCAAAAGAGCTAAATAGTAATATTGCTACATCTATTAAAACTCTTGATAGCTCTCTAAGCTCTATCACTGAACAGTTCAAGAGTGATTATGATTGGTTTTTAAGAAGAATTAGAGAGCTTATTGGAACACGAAATATATAAAAGTTACTACTTTTTTAGTTATTTGATGGGAGATTTGTAGGTGAATGAAGAGAATGAGTGGATATCCATAACTGATATGATGGCAGGTGTGATGGTGGTTTTTCTGCTCATCACAGTTGCTTATATGTATAGCTCACTTCTTGATAAGAGAGAGCTAGAAGAGAAAAACATAGAGCTTCAAAGCTTAAATGAGAAGATGCAAAATGTAGCTATCACCTATGAAACCCTTCAAAGCGATCTCTATTTGGATTTGGTAGATGAGTTCTCTTCAGACCTCTCAAGATGGAATGCAGTTATTAATAAAAGTGATAATAGCATAAGATTTAGAGAGCCAGATGTATTTTTTGATGTTGGTAAATCAAAAGTAAAAAATGATTTCAAAGAGATTTTGGATGACTTTTTTCCTAGATATATCAATATTTTATATCAAGATAAGTACAGAGATGACATAGAAGAGGTGAGAATAGAGGGACACACTTCAGAAGAGTGGGGAGGAGTTGTTAGTAGAGATATTAGTTATATAGAGAATGCATTCCTCTCACAGCAGAGAGCTTTTGAGGTCTTGAAGTATAGCTTTTTGAAAGATAACTTGGAAGATAAAAAAGATTGGCTCATTAGAGTTCTTAGGGCAAATGGACTATCTTATGCAAAACCTCTTGAGGATAGAAATAGCTCAAGGAGGGTGGAGTTTAGAACTATAACTAGCACAAATGCAAAAATTATGGAGATACTTGATATTGGAAAGGAGCTTGAGAAGAGATAATGATTGATATGATTTTAGGGATTTTATCTGGTCTTGGGATATTTTTATTTGGTATGAGCTTTTTAGAAGATGCCCTAAAAGATGCTTCTGGGAGATCTTTTAAGAGGATTTTGAAAAGATCTACAGACACAGTGCCAAAAGCGATTTTTACAGGTGCTATATCAACAGCAGCACTTCAGAGTAGCTCAGTAGTTTCACTGATGGCTCTCTCATTTGTTGGGGCTGGACTTATGCAGCTAAGCAGTGGGATAGGTGTGATTTTTGGTGCAAATATAGGTACAACTTTTACTGCTTGGATTGTGGCTATGGTAGGTTTCAAAATCAAAGTAGATATCATAGCCCTCCCTCTAATAGGTATAGCTGGAATTATTTTGGTATTTTTTAAAAAGCACATAAAAATAAATGCAATAAGTAGAATAGCTATAGGTTTTGGGCTTCTCTTTTTGGGATTAGAGTTTATGAAAAACTCTACTGAGATTATTGCAAAAGATTTTGATCTCTCTGATTATATGGCTTATGGAGCTTATGTTTATGTCATTATTGGCTTTTTCTTGACTGCTACATTGCAATCTTCATCTGCTTCTACTGCCATTATTTTAAGCTCTCTAAATTCAGGAATCGTAACTTTTGATATAGCAGCTGCTATGGTGATAGGCTCAAATGTTGGTACAACTGTTACAGCGATTTTAGGCTCAATAGGTGGCAAGGCTGATAAAAAACGAGCTGCAATTGCTCATGTGGCTTTCAATGTGGGTACTGGGGTTATTGCATATATTTTCATAGGCGTGCTCTCTATTTTTATCCTTGATACTATGGGCTTTAGGGATGATACTATTACTGCTTTGGCTATATTTCATACTCTCTTTAATGTTTTAGGAGTTTTGATTTTTGCTCCTTTTGTGCCACTACTAACAAGAGGGCTAAACAAAATCTACCAGAAGAAGCCAGAGATTTTAACTCAATACATCGATAGTGTACAAACAGATGTATTTGAAGCAGCAATAGAGGCTCTAAGAAAAGAGGTGATTAGATTGCATGATGCCTCTATGAGGTTTGGATTGATGCTTTTCAATATAGATGCAAAAGATCTCTTTGATAAAAATATCAAAATGTGGAAGATATTGGCAAATGAGAATCAAATAGCTAGTGAAGAGATAGTCTCAGCATATAGAAAGATAAAGAAATTAGAAATTCAAATTTTAGAATATGCATCAGATATTGGCTCAAAAGAGCTATCAATTGATGAAAGCAAAGGCTTGTCAAAGCTTATTGAGGCAACTAGAGAGATCACTTATGCCTCTAAAATGCTAAAAGATATAAAGTTAAATATCCAAACTTTTTATGAAGAGGATAATATCTTCTTGCAAGAGAGTTATGAGACATATAGGGAGAGGATATCAAAGCTCTTTAAAAATATTCATCAACTCATTTCTGGAGATGTAGAGGCTGAAACAAAGATGAGAAAAATACTACAAACCATAACTGATGAAAATAACGCTTCAACATCAGAAATAACAAAGGCGATAAAGGGAAATAATGTCTCAGATGAGCTAACATCATCTATCCTAAATGCCAATAGATCTATCTATCTAGCTTCCCAATCCCTTGTAGAATCAGCTTTTTATCTTACTCAGGCTAATAATTTGTTCAAAGATGAGGCGAAGAGAGAGGCATGATTTTTGCTACTAAAATTTTTGTACAATTAGACGATATCATTGATACCGCCAATTTGAAAGGATTTTGCTATGGATGCACTCGGTATTAGCAATCTGCCAGGAGCAACTTCTACCAATATTAGTGCTTTGAAGAAAGCTCTTCAGACACAAGAGAAGATGATGGGTGATATATTAGAATCTACGAGTACGGATGGTTCATTGCACTCTAGAAATATAGCTCCAGAAGTCAGAAGTATTGTTTCAGAAGCTACTCAAAAAGGCGGAGAACTAGATCTTAGTGCTTAGGCACTAAGATCTCTCTAAAAAATCCTCTTCTATGTGGTATTTTCTAGACATTTTGGGGTCACTTTTATAAGATTTACACTTACCACAAGCTGAACCAGCCTCAGTATCTTCAGTAATCATTTCAACGCTATTGTTGCCTCTAGCAATAGAATCCCTTATCTCTTTAGCACTAATTTTTAGACATTCACAAACCATCTCTTCATCTGCTATCATTTTTTAATACTCCTTATACAAATAGGCTATTTACACTCTCATTGTGATAGACACGCCTAATAACCTCTCCAAATAGTGGTGCAACACTTAGCACTTGAATCTTTTTTGATTCTTTTTTTAGAGGTACTGTGTTTGTCACAATAAGCTCATCCAAAGCACCACTCTCTATCCTCTCATACGCAGGACCACTTAGTACTGGATGTGTTGCAAATGCTATGACTGAAGTCGCACCTCTTTTTTTCAAAACTTCTGCAGCTTTTACAATAGTGCCTGCTGTATCAATCATATCATCTACTAGTATCACATCTTTTCCAGCTACATCGCCAATGATATTCATAACTTCACTAACATTTGCCTTCTCTCGCCTTTTATCAACTATCACCATATCAAGACCCAATCTATCAGCAAAATATCTAGCTCTTGCAACCCCGCCAATATCTGGAGAGGCTATGACTGGATTTGGAAGATTTTTTTTGTTCATAAAATCAAAAAAGACTATCGCACCATATAGATTATCCACAGGGATATCAAAAAAGCCTTGAATCTGACCAGCATGCAAGTCTATTGTGACAACTCTATCAATCCCAGCGGTTTGAATAAGATTTGCTACAAGTTTTGCAGTGATTGGAACCCTAGGAGCCGCTTTTCTATCTTGTCTTGCATAACCAAAATAGGGCATAATAGCTGTTATTGAGTTTGCAGAGCTTCTCTTTAAAGCATCTGTCATTATCAAAAGCTCCATAATGTTGTCATTGGTAGGTGCGTTTGTAGGCTGGATGATAAAAACATCCCTACCTCTTACGCTTTCGCTAATGTGGACATTTACCTCACCATCACTAAATCTGTTTACCAGTGAGTTTGATAGAGGGACTTCAAGATATTCTGAAATCTCCTCTGAAAACTTTGGATGAGCAGTGCCTGTAAAAAGTTTATATCCCCTCATTTTTATATCCCCTTAGCTTCTAAAAATAGATTAGTGATTATATTTAATTTTCATATAAAAACTTATAAGCCTCTCTTCTCTTTTATCGCTTCATTATACATCTCTTCGTATTGAATCGCAGAATCTCTCCATGTAAATCTTTTTTCCATTCCGCTTTTCCTAAGCTTATCTAAGATATCACTTCTGTTGTAGTAGATATATGTAGCCCAGCCAACAGTATCATAGAGTGCTTTTGCACTTAGTAGTGAAAATTTAAATCCATCACCCTCTCCACTTTTTTCATCTAGATTTATAACAGTATCTTCCAATCCCCCAGTGGCTCTAACAATAGGTGGAGTTCCATATCTTAGTGAGTAGAGCTGATTTAAACCACATGGCTCAAAACGCGAAGGCATCAAAAAGAAATCACTTCCTGCTTCGATTTTGTGAGCTAGTTCATTGCTAAAGCCTATATGACATGCAAACTTTTCTCTGTTTGAGGCCATAATATCTCCAAAAAAGAAGTGACTCCATGGCTCCCCATTTCCTAGAAGCACAATTTGCACATCCAAAGAGAGGATATCAAAAATAGCCTCTGCTAAGATATCTACACCCTTTTGCTCAACAAGTCTTGTGACTACTCCAAAAAGTGGGACATCTCTTTGTGGTAATCCAAAATGGCTCTGTATATCTTTTTTGCAAAGCTTTTTGCCGCTCATATCATCTACATCATAATTTGCTACTATGTAGTTATCTTTTGATGGATTCCACTCATCATAGTCCATACCATTTACTATCCCTCTAAATGCATAAGACCTATCACGAATCACAGGGTCCATCCCCCAGCCATACTCTTTGGTCTGCATCTCTTTGGCATATCCTTGAGAGACTGTATTAAATCTTTGAGAGTGGTAGATTCCACCCTTTAGAAGATTTACCATGCCATCTTGTTCTAAGTCATTAAACCTAAAATACTCCCAGCCAATTCCCAAAACATCCATCAAGCCTTCATAAAATTTACCCTGATGTTGCAAGTTATGAATCGTCAGAACTGAAGCAGTATCTTTTAGAATCTCATCATATCTATAAGTAGTATCTAGAAATATATTTGCAGCTGCAGTATGCCAGTCGTGTGTATGAAGTATATCTGCTTTGAAGTTTAGCATTTTGCAGAGTTGGAGAGAGGCTTTTGAGAGAAATGTAAATCTATTATCATTATCCAAAAAACCTCTACCATCTTCATCATTGTATAGCGATTCTCTGCCAAAAAACTGCTCATGCTCTAGGAAGTAGATTGGCACTTCAGAATCCTCCATCTTGCTCTCATAAACAGCACACCAAACCTCACCTATAATGCCAAGA
>JAABSR010000106.1 GCA_011390245.1 Campylobacterales bacterium | reverse complement strand
CTTTTTGAGCTTTGCTCAAGAAGCGATTTATTAAATAAAAAAGGAGAGGATTTTGAGGGAAGAGATTGTAAAAAAGATAGAGAAGATATTGGATGACAAGAAGTGTGAAAATATTGAGATATTTGATCTTAGTGGTTGTGAATATATTGTAGATTATGTAGTCATTGGTACAGCTCTAGCAGATAAACACTCTCTTTCTTTACTTGATGTATTAAAAAATGAACTCAAACCTTTAGGAGAGGAGTTTTTGAGTGTTGATGATAATAGCGGAGATTGGATTGTGGCTGATTTAGGGGATATCATGGTGCATATTTTTACAGAAAATCAGAGAAAGAAGTTCAATCTAGAGGAGTTTTTGGAGAAGATAAAAAAAGAGAGAAAACCATAGGTTAGCTCTCGTTGCTAACCTCTTTTTGTCTCTTACTAAGTTTGATTCTTAGGATATGTTTTTCAAATATTACAAGATAAAATATACCTTCAAAAACCTTTATCTCTAAAACCTCTCCTGTAACTTTTACCTCTATTTTTTTGATATCACTCTGGAGAGCTTTGGCATGAAATCTCACCAGATTGCCACTCTCAAGAGGGGCTAAAAACTTTATATCAGAGCCAATACATACACCATTTGGGTCATTTACTGCTAGAAGTGCTGCATAAGAGGCTGAATGAAAAATAGCACCAGGTGAGATGAGACCTTGATTATCTAGCGTCATAGTATCATTTGTTTCAAGCTCTACAATAGCTTCACCCTTTTTTTGTTCAACAATAACACCTGAGTTTTTGTCATTTAGCTCAAGAGCAACCTTTTGCTCTACACTCTCTTCTTGAGGTATATCCAAATCATTTAATGTTTCATCTACAGATTCTCTACCCTTTTTTTTTGCCACTTACTATCTCCTGCACCTAAAATAGGCTCTTTTGGGCTTCTCATAGCCCTCAATTGTCAAATTTCCACTAGAATCCAAAAAATCCTCCAAGGAGTTTCCTTCAACCCAGCAAGTCTTCCTCTGCTCATCACTATTTGTCTCTTTTTTAGCTATAAGCTCAATAGTTCTAAATCCACCTTTTTGAAGCATATTTTTAAATGCATTGATCGTTGGTACAAAATAGACATTTGACATCTTTGCATAGCTATTTTTTGGCACTAGTGCCATCTCTAAGTCACCATCTATATAGATTGTATCTACGATGATTTCACCATCTTTCTTTAGAGACTTTGCTAGAGATTTTATAGCTCCTATTGGATCGATTCTGTGATAAATAACCCCTAGAGAGACTATGAGATCAAACTTTTTTGGGTATAGTGGTAGATCTTGGATTCCTAATAGCTCATATTTTATATCACTTTTTATGTATCTATTGAGTAGCTCAAATTGCAACTTAAAAAGAGCGGATGGATCAAATCCTATAATAGACTTAGGATTCTTTTTTAGCATTTGAAACATATAGTATCCATTGTTGCAACCTACATCTGCTACATCTTTATCTTCAATATCCAAAAACTCCTCAATAAGTGAGTACTTTATAGAGCTATCCCACTCACTGTCTATGTAGATATCAAAAAGAGAAAAAGGACCCTTTCTCCAAGGCTTTAGCTCTTTTGCAAATTCCTCTAAAACCTCTCTATCAAAACTACCAATATCACCCCTAACCTCAACTGCTTTCTTTAGAGAAAATTCACAATCAAGAAGTGGCAAAGAATCCAGTTTCTCAAAAAGAGGCTTTATGTTTTTTGCATCAAGAAGTTTTGAGTTTTTTTCTAAAATCGCCTCAATACTACTCAAGATATCTATCCATCTGCATATCTTTTTTGTAGTCTATGTAGTTGCTTTCAGGGCACTTTTTTATAAAATTTCCTTGCGAATCATAATATGTCTCTTGTTGGTCATAGTAGTTATAAGATACTCCACACTCATTTGGATAAGCACACCCGCTTAGAAGTAGGGCTAATATCATAGAAAAAAAAATAGCAAATTTCAAGATATCTCCTTATGTAGTATTAAAAAATTTCTAGATAGTTTCAACTCTGTTTCTACCTTTGCTTTTTGCAATATATAGTGCTTTGTCTGCGTTTTGTATAAGCTCATCTTCACTATTTCCATCTTCGTATTGTACTACTCCAAAACTAGCAGTTATTTTAGGAAGAACTTTATCATCAAAATCTCTTAGTCCATTTTTTAGTTTTATGGCTACAACCATTGCATCTTCAAGTGCAATCTCTGGAAGTAAAATAAAAAACTCTTCACCACCCCATCTGCAGATAGAATCTGTAAATCTTAAAATACCTTTGACAATACTCACACTTTTTTTGATAACATCATCGCCTACAATGTGTCCATAGGTATCATTGATCTCTTTAAACTTATCAAGGTCAAACATTATAAGTGAAAAAATCCTATCATATCTTTTAGCTCTCTCTATCTCAGAACGCATAAGCTCTTCAAATTTTCTTCTATTATAAATTCCTGTAAGCTGATCTGTAACTGCCATCCGTTCAAACTCAAGATGTAGATTTTTCATCTCTGTGATATCTATCATATTGCCAAGAGTTGAGTAGCCATTTTTGAGATGGACAGTTGTAGTGGAGGAGTAAACCCATCTTTTTGAGCCATCTTTTCTTTTAATTTTTAGCTCATTTTTTCTAACTTCAAGCTTTTCACCTCTAAGTCGTTCTTTGGTAGCTATGCCTATTCTCTCTTTGTGCTCATCATCAAAAATATCACAAATATCCATACTCAAAAGCTCATCTTTGCTAAATCCAGTAATCTCTTCAAGTGAGGGGTTTATATACTCAAACTTCTCTTTGCCCATGTAGATTCCAGCTAGCGAGTTTTCAGAGAGAACTGAAAAAAGCTCCATATTTTCATTGTCATGTTTTATAAGATTTACAACTTTAGCAGCACTATCTATCTCGCCAAAAAGTTTTTTGATATTTACTGGCTTTATTAGGTAGTGAGATATTCCTATTTCTATTGATTTTAGAAGATAGTTTACATCATTGAAAGCAGTTAGGAAGATTATAGCAACATCTCTATTTATCTCTTTTATCTCTTTTGCCATATCTATACCATTTTTTTTGGGCATTTTGATATCTGATATGACTATATCTGGCTTATATTTTTTGTATAGCTCTAATCCCTCTTCCCCATCTCTAGCCTCATAGACTTTATCAAATCTTCTACCAATCATTACTGAGCTATTTTTTCTTACAAGCTCCTCATCTTCAACTATCAAAATTGATAGGTCGCTACTAGCATACAAGAAATCATACTTCACTTATGTATCTCCATCTAACTTTACTTTTGTCTATAAACTACTTATAATAAATCTTTAATATAATTTTATCCATTATAGTTAAAAAGAAACTTCAAGAATTTAGGTTTATAATATATTATGGTAATTGCAAATGTAACTATTAATTTTCTACTACCTTTGGTTAGCACACTAAAAGGAAGAAGGCAGGTTGTAAACTCTATAAAAGATAGACTAAGAAAGCACAACCTCTCAATCCTTGATCTCTCAGGTGAGTACCCAAAGGAGGGCAGTATCTCTATTGTCTTTGGGGCACTAGATGATGATAGTGCACTTGGTAAAATTCAAAATGTCGAAGAATTTTTGTACAAAATGTATCCTGAGGTAGATTTTGAGGTGAGCTATGAGCTACTTTAAGGCTTTTTGCTAACTCAAAGAGGATAGCTCTTTTTCTATCTTTTTGGCTCTGCTCTCTAGCTCATCTAGGTTTTTTCTATTCTCTTCTACCACCTCTTTTGGTGCATTTGCTACAAATTTCTCATTTCCAAGCATCTTGACTAGCTTATCTATCTCTTTTTCTATTTTTATCTTTTGATTTTGAAGCTTCTCTATTATTGGTGCTAAGTCAATAGAATCTGTTGGGATAAAGACCTCTAGATTGTTGCTTACATCTACTATTGAATTCTCTACTTTTGTATCTACAAACTCTATCTTTTCACATTTTGCAAGTTTTGGAGCAAATCTCAAAATAAGATCTCTACTTACATCTTTTTCTGTTTTGATACAGGCTAGGTCTATCTTTTTATTTCCCATATCAATAGCTACCTTTGCTCTTCTAATAGCAACAATAGCCTCAATAACCATATCAAAATCACTCTCAATCTTCATATCTCTACTAGAGGTTTTTGGATATTTTGAAACCATAATAGAGTCGCTATTTAAAAGATCACTCCCACTTAGTTTGTGCCACAAGAACTCACTAATAAAAGGCATATAAGGGTGGAGTAGTTTTAGAGATTCTTTGTATATTGCTCCAAGCTCATAGATACTATCTTTGTCGCATTTACTAAGCTCAATCCCCCAATCGCAAAACTCACCCCACAAGAATCTATATAGAGCACTTGCTCCATCGTTGAATCTATAACTATCTAGATTATCTCTGACTTCTTTTGTGCATCTATTAAAACTTGAGAGCATGTATCTTCCTAGCTCACTTTTTACCTCTATATCTTCTAAATTATCAAACCTATCTACATTTAGCTGTAAAAACCTTGCTGCATTTATGAGTTTGTTTGTGAAGTTTTTTGATATCTCTAGCTGATTTGTGCTCATTTTGATATCTCGCCCTTGAATGCATAAAATCGCCAAAGTAAATCTCACGACATCTGCCCCATGGGATTCTACTATAGTTAGAGGATCTATGACATTGCCCTTTGATTTGCTCATCTTATTTCCATGCTCATCTCTTACAAGTGCATGCAAATAGATATCATAAAAAGGGAGTTTATCAATAAGATGTTCGCCCATCATAAGCATTCTAGCTATCCAGAAAAATAGGATATCAAAGCCTGTAATCATCAAAGAGTTTGGATAAAACTCTTTTAAATCCTCTTCATACCACAAGCTATTTTTGCCAGCTTCTCCATTTCCCCAGCCAAGTGTGCTAAAAGGCCAAAGAGCAGAGCTAAACCATGTATCTAAAACATCTGGATCTTGAGTGATATTTGCACTTTTACATTTAGGACAGCTCTCTTCCCTCTCCTCTTTGCTTGCCCACTCGTGAGCACAATCATCACAATAAAAAACAGGTATCTGATGCCCCCACCAAAGTTGTCTAGAGATACACCAATCTCTAAGCTCTCTCATCCATGCATCATAGTTGTTTTTCCAGTTTGAGGGGATAAATTTCGCCTCTCCTTTGTCTATCTGCTCTATTGCTTTTTTTGCTGCCTCTTTTTTGACAAACCACTGTTTTGAGATATAAGGCTCTACAATATTTCCACATCTATAGCATTTGCCCACTTGATTTTTGTAGTCTTCAATTTTCTCTATAAAACCTTCACTCTCAAGCCTCTCTACTATCTTCTCTCTAGCTTCTATCCTCTCAAGCCCTGCAAACTCTTTGGCGTATTCATTTAAAAAGCCATTTTTATCAAAGATGGTGATAAACTCCAAATCGTGTCTTTTGCCAACTTCGTAGTCATTTACATCATGAGCTGGAGTTACTTTTACACAACCTGTCCCAAACTCCATATCAACATGAGAATCAGCAACTATCTCCACCTCTCTGCCAATAAGTGGAAGCACTACTTTTTTGCCAATTAGATCTCTATAGCGTTTATCATCTGGATTTACCATAACAGCAGTATCGCCAAAATAGGTCTCAGGACGCGTTGTAGCAACTATGACAAACTCACTACTATCTTTTATAGGGTATTTTAGATAGTAGAGTTTTCCAGAGTTTTCCTCATACTCTACTTCGATATCAGAAAGTGCACCATCATGAGTACACCAGTTGACCATGTAGTTGCCTCTAATAATCAAACCATCTTCATATAGCCTAACAAACGCCTCTCTAACAGCATTTTTTAGCCCCTCATCCATAGTAAATCTAGTCCTACTCCATGCAGGAGAGTGTCCAAGCTTTCGCATCTGATTTAGTATCATGCCACCACTTTTCTCTTTCCACTCCCAAACCTTTTCTAAAAACTTCTCTCTACCTATCTCCTCTTTGTGGATTCCAAGTGCAAGGAGTTGTTTTTCTACCACATTTTGAGTAGCGATACCTGCATGATCCATGCCAGGTTGCCATAGGGTTTTATATCCATCCATTCTTTTGTAGCGGACAATAATATCACTTAGTGTGTGATTTAGTGCATGACCTATATGGAGACTTCCAGTGACATTTGGAGGTGGTAGCATAATAGAAAACTTTTTCCCTTCTTCTAAAATCTTACTATTCCCTTCTACCTCAAAATAGCCTCTCTCTTCCCATATTTTGTAAAACTCATCTTCACACTCTTTGAAGCTATATTCCCTGTTTTCGCTACTCATTTTTTGGTGATTTCCTTTTGGTATATTTTTTGCTTTTTAATGAATCTAATTT
>JAABSR010000105.1 GCA_011390245.1 Campylobacterales bacterium | reverse complement strand
CTAAGTATCAAATTGCTGAAACTAAAACTTTTGAAAAAGTTAAAAAAAAGATAGATAAAAAGCTATATTCAAAAATCAAAAATTTTGTTTATCCTCAGCTTAGAGAAAATCCTTTCTATGGCTCTAATATTAAAAAATTAAAAGATGACCTCGAAGGATATTACAGATATAGAATTGGAAATTATAGACTTTTTTATTTTATAGAAAATGATAAGCTAATTGTAGTTGTTGTTGATTTTAAGCATAGAGGGCAGGCTTATGATTGACACATTGGAGCATTGAGT
>JAABSR010000104.1 GCA_011390245.1 Campylobacterales bacterium | reverse complement strand
TCAAAATATCTTCCATACCAACTCTTATCTCTTGGCATCTTAGACATACTCAAAAACTTCTTCTCTTACATAGTGTAGTTCAAACGGAACAATTCATCTCTAAATTGTACTTATCTAAATATTCAAGAGATGCTCTTTAAGTTTCCTATCTGTTAATAATTAGTAGGTTTTTGTAGAGCTATTTATTGCCAAGTTGCACAAGCTTTTTTCTTTGATATAAATCTTTTTTTAGGTAAGAGATGTCGCTGCTTATAATTATATAAACCTTTTATTATAATTACAATCTCAATCTTGTTTTTTGAAATAGGGTTTTATATCTGGATGTTTTTGACTAAATATATGTTCACTCTCATATTTAATCCCCTCTCCTTTTACTATATCTCTCCCACCTTGTACTATCTCTTCTCTTTCTCTTTTGATGCTTGTCTCATCTATGCCTATGCGAATTTCAGCATTTCTAATCCGTTTTTTACCATCATCTACAAGCCTTGATCCATGATTCCAATCTTCCTTGAGTCTATCTTGAATATCACATATTTTTTGTTCATTGGTTAAATTAGCATTTATGTATCTAATGATATTTGGAAAACCCTTTGGTGTCTTTATGTGAGAGTTGACAATTAAAGAGATCATTGTGACTGATCCATCAAGAGTACCCATATTTTTATAATTATCCATTTTGATTCCTCGTCTATAATAATTTTTGTAACTGCTACTCTCTCTACTCTTAGTCTTGCAGAAAAACATCTTACTATGAAGTGGGTCTAAAATCAGTTATACCAAGAGAGCTTATATGTGACTGTTTTTAGACCGTTGTAAGGGTATTGTATCAGTTGATATTTACTGATAGATTTCTATCTACTAGGAGAAAATTGTGATAAATTTGAACAATTCCAAACAAACTACAATATTGGTAGTCGAAGATACAATAGAAAATCTCTCTTTGATATCTTCACTTTTAGAGAAACTATATAGAGTTAAACTAGCAAACAGTGGCAAAAAAGCACTAAAAGCAATAACTAAAGATAATTTGCCCGATATTATATTGCTAGATGTTATGATGCCCGAGCTAAATGGCTATGAGGTGATAGTACAACTAAAATCAAATCCTTTAACTCGTGAAATTCCAGTTATTTTCCTAACTGCTATGAACTCAATAGAAGATGAAAAAAGAGGTTTAGAGCTTGGAGCAGCTGATTATATAACAAAACCTATCTCTCCGCCAATACTGCTAGCAAGGGTAAAAACACAGCTTGAAAACAAAGCCGCATCTGATTTTTTGAAAGATAAAAATAGCTATCTTGAAGCAGAAATCGCTAAGCGAACAATAGAGATAGTTGCTATCCAAAATGTGACTATCATGGTAGTGGCTTCACTAGCAGAAACAAGAGATTTAGACACAGGAAATCATATCCGTCGCACACAACACTATGTAAAAGCCTTAGCCCAAAAGCTAAAAAACCACCCTAAATTTGCCACTTTTCTCACAGAGCAGATGATTGACACACTCTATCGCTCAGCCCCTTTGCATGATATAGGAAAGGTAGGAATCCCAGATTCTATCCTTCTAAAGCCTGGTAGGCTCACACCAGAGGAGTTTGAGATTATGAAAACTCATACAACATTAGGGCGAGATGCCATTAGTCATGCAGAAAAACAGCTAGGAATGGAAGTGGAATTTTTGATTATCGCCAAAGAGATAGCCTATCATCATCAAGAAAAATATGATGGTAGCGGTTATCCTACTGGAATTAGTGGAGAGAATATCCCAATTTCTGCTAGATTGATGGCAGTTGCTGATGTTTATGATGCTTTGGTTTCTCGTCGTGTTTACAAAGAGCCTATGACACACGAACAAGCAGTATCTATCATTTCAAATGGGAAAAATAGACATTTTGATGGTGATATTGTTGATGCTTTTTTAGAGCTTCAAGATGAATTTATTGCCATTTCAGCTCAGTTTGTCGATACAAACAAAGATATGGCACTCAAAGAAGAGATGATAGCACAAGCGCAGCCTAAGATTATAAAATGAACTATTTTACCAATATGATGGGTCGCCTAAACCTAAATACAAAATTATTGCTAGGCTTTAGTAGTGGTTTGTTGATTGCTTTGCTTATTGGATTGCAGAGTATCTCTTCTATGCTTACACTTAGCGAGACGATTTCTACAACATTTGATAGACATATTATGGGCATCTCTCATATAAAAGATGTCAACATCAATTTAGCTCACATAGGCAAGGCAATTCGTCAAATGGCACTTGCTACTACTTTGGAAGATCACATAGATGCTAAAAAGAAACTTCTTGAATATGATGCTGAATTGCACAAAGAGATAGCCAAAAGTCGTAGGCAGATTATGAATGATAAAGAGAAAGATGTTTTAGTCAAATTTGATGCAGTACATCAATCTTATTTGACAAATATTGCCACAGTAACAGCCCTATTGGAAAAAAGAGGACCTATAAATATACAAGAAGCGACAAAGTTTATTCTCACTCCTGAATTTGCTAAGGCTGGCGATGCAGTTGATAATATTTTAGATGAATTGAGTCTACTCAAAGAAGATATAGCAAAATCAGTAAATGATGAGAGTGCTAAATTATTTGAAAACACAAAAGAGATGATTATATGGCTTTTGCTCATAGGTCTTGGTGGTAGTGCTCTATTTGGACTACTGATTGCAGCTTCGATTCGTCGTCCTTTGAATGATTTGCATATTAGTTTAAAAGAGTTGGCAAAAGGTCATCTTAATATCACAATACCGCATACTGATTATAATAATCAAATAGGCGATATGGCAAATTCTATCAAAGTTTTACAAGAAGAGGCACAAGTTTTGGTGGTGCAACGCTGGATAAAGCGTGAGCTTGCTATGGTGGATGATCTTTTGCAGACACTATCATCTTTTGAGGAGTTTGGCAGCGCACTTTGTTCGCATTTGACTTCAACGCTTGACATAATTTATGGGTCATTTTATATCTACAATGATCAAAGTGAAGAATTAATAAGAGTTGGTGGTTTTGGTTGCGATGATATGCTCCATCCTCGTACATTCAAGCTAGGAGTTGGATTAGTAGGTCAAGCTGGATTAGACAAAAAGAGTATAGCACTCTCTTTTCCAAATGAAAATATGCTAAAGATTTCTTGCGGAGATAAAAATTTTGCACTCTCTAATATTGTTTTATTGCCAATAGTAGATAGTCAAAATCTACTTGCCGTATTGGAGCTTGGATCGTTTAAATTATTAGATGATATGAAAATGGGATTTTTAAAAGTTTTACTTCCATCTTTAGGAATCAAATTACAACTACTCAAAGGCAATGTTGCTACAAAAAAGTTGTTAGAACACACACAGATTCAAGCGATGGAGCTTTTAGCTTCAAAGGAGCAATTAATAATCCGTCGTGATGAACTAGAAATTGCCAATGGAATCGCAAAAGAGGCCACTAGGGCAAAAAGTGACTTTTTGGCAAATATGAGTCACGAAATACGAACGCCAATGAATACTATCATCGGTATGTCACATCTTATACTTCAGACTAATTTGAATACGAAACAACGAAATTACATAGAAAAAGTACATTTTTCTGCTAAAAATCTTATTAGCATTATCAATGACATTCTAGATTTTTCCAAAATTGAAGCTGGCAAGATGAGATTTGAGAAAGAAGATTTTTATTTAGAAGATGTTTTAGAAGATCTCATTGATATATCTGCACTCAAAGCACGAGATAAAGGACTTGAACTATTAATTGATGTAGATAGTGATGTGCCAACTTCACTTATTGGTGATCAGATGCGACTTGGGCAAGTCATGATCAATCTAGTAAATAATGCCATCAAATTTACCCAAAAAGGCGAAGTAGTAATTGAAATACGAAAAATAGCACAAGAAGATGATGGCGTGGAATTGCAGTTTAATATTAGAGACACTGGTATTGGGCTTACAGAAGAAGAGTGTAGTAGGCTCTTTAGAGCATTTTCTCAGGCTGACTCATCTACATCCAAAAAGTATGGTGGTACGGGACTTGGATTGACAATTAGTAAGAGATTAGTAGAGATGATGGATGGAGATATAGGTGTTGATAGCAAGCTTGGTGTTGGAAGTACTTTCTTTTTTGTTGCTAAGTTTGGTGTCCAAATAGAGCAACGACATCTCATTGTAAATACCCAAGATGTGCAAGGTATAAGAATATTGGTTGTTGATGATAATGAAAGCACTAGAGAAATTCTCATAAAAACTCTACAATTTTTATCATTTGATGCCAAATCTGTATCTAGTGGCGAGGAAGCGTTAAAAGAGCTTAAAAATGCAGTAATTGAACAAAAACCATATAGGCTTGTGTTGATTGATTGGATAATGCCTGATATGGATGGAGTAGAAACAATTAAATCTATTCGTGCCGATAAGGTGCTCTCTAATTCGCTAACTTTTGTAATGCTCACAGCTTATAGCAAAGAGGAGCTACTAGAGCAGGTCAAAGAGCTTGAAATTGGAAGTGTATTAGTTAAGCCAATTAGTCCATCTACACTACTAAATAGTATATTTAGTGCTTTAGGAAAAGAGGTGATACAGCATACTCGTAGGCATGAAAAACAAGCCAACTATATTGAAGCAAAAAAGTCATTAAGTGAAGCCTATATATTGCTAGTTGAAGATAATCAAATGAATCAAGAGTTGGCAATAGAGATACTAAAAGAGGCTAGAATTAGAGTAGATGTAGCAGGTGATGGAAAAGAAGCATTGAGAAAAATAGCACAAAATAGTTATGATGGGGTATTGATGGATTGTCAGATGCCCATAATGGATGGTTTTGAAGCGACACGACTTATTCGTCAAAATATTAAAAATGATTCTTTGCCAATATTGGCAATGACAGCAAATGCTATGACAGGAGACAAAGAAAAATGCCTTGAATCTGGTATGAATGATCATATTCCAAAACCTATTGATGTATCACAACTCTTTTTGGCTATGGCACAATGGATAAAACCAAAACATCCCACTCAAATATCACAAATAAACAAAACATCAGAGAACATGCTTGAGATTTCTGGTTTAGATATCAAAAATGCACTTGCAAGAGTAGCAGGTAATGAAAAACTTCTTCGTAAACAGCTCTTTAGTTTTACTCAGACCAAATTTAATACTACTACACACATAAAAAATGCAATAAAAAACAACGACAAAATAAGTGCTACAAGAGAAGCTCACACCCTAAAAGGACTCTCAGGAAGTATAGGTGCCACACTACTGCAAGAGCTATCATTGAAACTAGAAAATAGACTTAAAAATGATGAAGTAGAGCATTTAAATGATGATTTGGATGTCTTAGAAGTAGAGCTTGCAAATTTGATAGAGAGAATCTTAAAAGCTTTAGATGAGCCAATTGAAGCAGAAGTGCCTTTGACTAGCGTAGATGAAGAGATTTTAAAAGCTGATTTAGTTAAACTTGATGAACTGCTACTAAATTTAGACTCTAAAGCGACTACATTAGCAGAATCTGTTATAGATAGATTTTGCTTACTAGGACACTCTCATATTGCTAAAAATTTCAAAAAATTGATCGATGAGTTTCAATTTGAGGTGGCAAGAGATTGCTTGCCTAGACTTGCTCTAGCTCTTGGTGTGGTAAATATGAAATTGATATAAATAAGCAATAAAAGTGTGTAAAAACCTAAAGTTTTTTTGAGCACAATAAGGTCAATACAAGCAACATATATTCAAAGATTTAATATTACCCTTGTGCATTTAGTTGATCAAGCATTCTTTGGAGGAGTTTTGTTTGCAAAGGGTGGAGTCCATGTTTGTTTGGTAGGTTGCTTTGTATATAGTCAGTAAAAACCTCTATGAAAACTATGCAGAGCTGCTCTTTTGCTTCTAACATCTTTTTTAAAATCTCTTTTATCTCATGAAGTGTCAGTTCATCTAGGGGAGCTACTTTTTTGCATACTGCATCAAAAAGCTCTTTGGTGTGAAAATCTGTAGTTAGCTCCAAAAAATGTGAAGTAGAGGGGATATCAGCCCTCACATCTTCTAGCATCTTTCTTCCATGTATGACTTGATCACATGCTAGTGGTATATAAAAGGGATAGCGTTTGATGGCAACCACAAGCTCTAT
>JAABSR010000103.1 GCA_011390245.1 Campylobacterales bacterium | reverse complement strand
AAGATGTGAAAGATTTAAAAAAGGCTGCAACTGCTTACCCGCTTTGGGTGAGAGATGTTGTAGATAGGGTGATTGATGCAGTATCTTAAAGAGCTTCTCTCTCTGCCAAAAAAAAGAGCAAAGGTTGGCATTTGAGCATATAGCAAATGTGAAAAAACTTCGTTCGTTGGTGGTAGAAAAAGATTTTTGGGTAACGGCTATCTTGCATATTTTATTTGGCAAGATCTGCACACTCTCCGATACAACAAAAAGCGATAGATAGCTTTTATGAACAAGTGCTTGGAAAAAGTGATCCGATAGCTATAGATATTTTACATTTTGATGAGATAGTACAAAACCTACAAGAGATAGAGAACAAAATCACTCTAGAATCTATTTACTAAGCAAGAGCATTCTCTTGATAGGTTTTGATCTGCTCCTCGCTCATTAGCTCATCTCTTTGTTCTCTTTGGAGTTCAGCTCTAGCTTTCATCTCCAAAATCGTAGCACTTGAAGCAACTTTATAATCTTGTGGGGAGGGGTCTGAGGGAGCAAGAGCCGCTGCTCTTACTTGTTGCATTTTTGAGATAGTCTCCTCTGGAGTATTGCCTCCACTCATATCAATTGGCACTTCGCCTGCTGTAGCATAACTCTTGCCATCAGGTCCTGTTGTGTAGCTAAAAGATGCACCTCCTCTGACCACACCGCCACCTGCTGCTAGATGAGCCGCTTCATGAGCTCTGATAGCTGCATCAACTGCTTGAAGCTTTGAAACTAATGCCTTCTCGCCAGCACTTAAATCATCTTTTTCTTTTGGCTCGGAGCTGACACTACTCTCCTCTTTTTCATCGGAGCTATCTTGAGTTTTTTGGGGATCTTCACTTTTTTGAGGATTTTTTAAATCTTTTTGATCCCTACTTCCAAAATCTACTCCATAAACATTACTATAAGGAGAGAAGCCAAAAGAGGGGATATCCATCTTTTGGTCTTTAAGCGGTTATGTTTAGTGATACACCTATACCAGTCATTTGAGCAGCTTCTCTTTGAACCTCTTGAGTATTCTCTCTAGTTCTATTCTCTTGTTGATTTTGAGCAACTACTTGGTTTTGCTCAAGATTTTGGTTTTGGACTCTATCTTCACTAGCCCTCTGCTCTCTAGCATTTTCTTGGTTAGATGTATTTACGCTACTTTCTCTTTGTTGCAACTGCATAGCACTAAAATCAGTACCTACAGAAGACCCACTATTTACAGTCATCTCTACCTCCTTGTAAAAAGATTTAAATCTTTTCGAATTTGTATGTATTTTAAATCTTTTATAATTAGTTTCATATTAAGTAGATTAATTAATTTTTTATTCACTTGGTTGCACTTGACAAACTTAAACTATTTTATTACAATACCAGCCAACTTTTGATTGCAAAGATTCTGGATATATTATTTTACACCTCAAGACAGATAAGGGAATCTCCGCACATATTCTTAGATGCTAAAAACTTCAAATTAAGCATTCACAAAAAAATACAGAGGAAAACAATGGGCGAATCAAATTCTACTGAAGGTAGAAAAAATTATAGTAACAACAATGGCTCAAGGTCAAATGGTAAATCAAGGACACACATCCCAGTAGAGGGTTATAAAATAGAGGAATTAAGAACAAAACCTCTAAACAAAATAACTGAAATAGCAAACAATCTAGGCGTTGAAAATCCACAAGAGTACAAGAGACAGGATCTTATGTTTGAGATTTTGAAATCTCAAGTCAACAAAGGTGGTTTTATACTCTTTAGTGGGATTTTAGAAGTTACTCATGAAGGCTATGGATTCTTAAGAGCAACGGATGCGAATTTTAGTGATTCTATCAATGATGCCTATGTATCAAACACACAAATTAGAAAATTTGCA
Organism: Campylobacterales bacterium; assembly: GCA_011390245.1. Classification (GTDB taxonomy): domain Bacteria; phylum Campylobacterota; class Campylobacteria; order Campylobacterales; family JAABSR01; genus JAABSR01. Next base: position 4,548 of record JAABSR010000103.1, on the reverse strand, counting down.
CTAAGAACTGGTGATACTGTCACTGGACAAGTACGCCCCCCAAAAGATCAAGAGAGATATTATGCACTACTAAAAATTGAGGCTATAAACTACCAATCTCCTGAAGAATCAAAAAATCGCCCCCTATTTGATAACCTAACACCACTTTACCCAACAGATCAAATAAAACTAGAGTATAGTACAGAAAGAGAGACTGGAAGAATACTAGACCTCTTCACTCCTCTTGGCAAAGGTCAAAGAGGTTTGATAGTAGCACCTCCTAGAAGTGGTAAAACTGAACTCATGAAAGAGCTAGCCCATGGGATAACACACAACCACCCTGAGGTTGAACTAATAGTACTCCTAGTAGATGAGAGACCCGAAGAGGTGACAGACATGGAGAGAAGCGTCAAAGGTGAAGTCTATAGCTCAACTTTTGATATGCCAGCACACAACCATATAAGGGTAGCAGAGTTAGTTATTGAGAAAGCAAAAAGACGCGTAGAGATGGGTAAAGATGTAGTTATCTTACTAGATTCTATCACTAGGCTTGCGAGGGCTTACAACACTGCAACACCTTCAAGTGGCAAAGTTCTAAGTGGTGGAGTTGATGCAAATGCACTACACAAACCAAAGAGATTTTTTGGGGCCGCTAGAAATATTGAGCAAGGCGGTAGTCTAACCATCATAGCAACAGCACTTGTTGATACTGGCTCTAGGATGGATGAGGTTATTTTTGAAGAGTTCAAAGGAACTGGCAACTCTGAGATTATTCTCTCAAGAAGTATAGCTGATAAGAGAATATATCCAGCATTTGATGTGACAAAATCGGGCACTAGAAAAGAGGAGCTTCTGATAAAAAGTGATAGACTTACTAGAATCTGGGCACTAAGAAATGTCATGAACTCTATGGATGATGAAGCAGAAGCTTTGAGATTTATCTATTCAAAACTAAAAAACACAAAAGACAATGATGAGTTTTTAAGCAAAATGAATGAGTAGGAGAGAAGAATAAGAGCTGGCGTTTTTGATAGTGGTGTAGGTGGCATAACTGTACTAAAAAGCTTGATAAAAGCAGAACTCTTTAGCGAAATCATCTATTTTGGAGATACTGCTAGAGTTCCCTATGGGATAAAAGATAAAAATACAATCACTCGCTACTCACTTGAAGCTTTAGAGTTTTTTAAAAACTTCAAGATAGATATCCTCATCACTGCTTGTAATACCGCTAGTGCATACGCTCTAGAAGACCTAAAAGCTGCAGGTTTTTGTGATGTCGTAGGTGTTATTGAACCTGGTGTTTTAGCACTCCAAAAAAGAGTAGCTTCAAAAAGTAGCAATCTTTTAGTTATTGGCACAAGAGCTACAGTAAATAGTGGAAGATACTTTTCGCTTTTAAGTGATTTGGGCTACAAAAATATAGAACAAAAAGCTACAGGGTTGTTTGTGTCGATGATTGAAGAGGGAATTTTCAAAGGTGAAGTCTTAGATAGTGTATTTAATCACTACTTCAAAGGTATAAAAAAACCTGATGCACTAATTCTTGGCTGCACTCATTTTCCACTTATTCAAGATGAACTATCTAAATATTTTGGAGGGATTCCACTTATACATTCAGGTGATGCTATAGTTGATTATCTCATAGAGAGCTACAATCTTTTGCCTATCTACAAAAATCCAAAAATTCTCTATTTTGCCTCAGAAAATCCACAGGGATTAAAAGATGTAGCAGAGATTTGGCTAAACACTTAGTCCTACTCTCCTAAAACTGCATCCATCAACTTTCTCTGAAGTCTCTGGGATTCTAGTTTTAGCTCTTCATTGCTTTTGCTAGAAGTCTGTTTCTTGGTATTAGTAGGAGATGCTAACTCCAAAGAATCCACATCTCTGCTACTATCTATTTGTGTTGGCAACTTACCAATAGGCATCTTTACAAAAGAATCATCATAATTTAAGCCACCTTTTCTATGTCTAACATATATCTCACCACTGTTTTTGTTGTAAATATATGTATCTTCATCATCACTAAACATCTCCCAATTTGCAAGGAGAGGTGTAGTGCTTAGGAGCAAAATAAAAAAAATCTTCCCAAATTGTTGCCAACACATAGATTTATAATCTAAGCAATTTAAAAATTTGTACCAGTTAGCAAACCATACCATCTAGTACCATCAAGTCTTAACTCCATTTTTACTTGACACAAACCATCTTCAAATGTTGTCTCAACAACAGCTGCATTTTTGACAATTGATAGTAGTTTTGTTTTGATAGTAGAATCTTGCAATACCATATCTCTTACTGTCTCTTTACCATCGATTTTGATACCATGCATCTTCTCACCAAGCTGCCTATATCCATCAATAATCGCGGCTCTTTTTGCCATAGCAATAGATTGAGCTTTTGAGATTGTTTTTGCAGGTGATACACCCATACCAACAGCCTCTAGCGTAATGATTTTCCTACTCTCATTAACTATTACCGGATTTGGTATAACCGCTCCACTATCTTTAAATGTTGCAATATCGCCTGGTGCATACCCCATGTTTGATTTCTCCGCCATAGCAACAACCTGCACACCATCACTACCTCCAAAAAGAAGTGTAGTGCCTAAAATGCTACTAAAAAGCAATAATCCTGTCTTTTTCATTAATCCTCCTCCTTGAATGATCAATTATATAATCGACAAATTATATAAAAATCTTAAACTTAAAATAAAAATTGCCGATCATTGTATTTGCATGATAAAATTTACACACAAAAGGATTGGATTATGAAAAAGGGATTTTTCGTTGGATTATTGATTGCCGGAGGAGTTGTCTTTTCAGGATGCAGTACCGCTGCAATGTCTTCAGCTCCAAATATGCAACCACAGCGTGCATATAATAGCGGTTGTTGCGATTATGGTTGTGGTTCTGCATGTCATCAAAGAGTCTATGTTCGCACAGCACCTATAGTTGTGTATGATACATACAATTGGGATAGGAGGTATACTATACAATCTCCTTGCTATGGGTATAGCTGCCGTACCGTAAATTATTGCAATGATTGCTATTGATTAAAAAAAAGATAGAGAATTATTTTCTACTTCTCTATCTGCTAAATTTAAAAATTAGATTTTTGTACTAAGCTCTTTTACCAAAAACATTCCTGTATATGACCCACTCTTTTTGTGGTTCTTTGCAAGCTCTTCAGGTGTTCCTGTATCTACTATTTTTCCACCTCTATTTCCACCCTCTGGTCCCATATCGATGATATAGTCACTATTTTTTACCACATCAAGATTGTGCTCTATGACAAAAACACTATTTCCAAGATCTACTAGGTGGTGTAACACTTTTACCAACTTATCAACATCTGCAAAGTGTAAGCCTGTGGTTGGCTCATCTAAAATATATAGTGTTTTTCCTGTATCTTTTCTACTAAGCTCTTTGCTCAGTTTTATTCTTTGAGCCTCACCACCTGAGAGTGTTACTGCATTTTGACCTAGTGTAATATATCCTAATCCAACATCTTGAAGAGTTCTTAGTTTTGCTTCTATTTTTGGGATTTGACTAAAAAACTCTAGTGCCTCTTCAACACTCATAGACAAGACTTGAGCAATATTTTTGCCTCTATATTTTACCTCTAAGGTTTGAGCGTTATATCTAGTCCCTTTACAGCTATCACATTTGACCATCACATCTGGCAAAAAATGCATCTCTATTTTTATCTCACCTTCACCTTGACACTTCTCACATCTTCCACCTTTGACATTAAATGAAAACCTACCAATGCCATATCCCCTTATTTGTGCCTCTTTGACTTGAGAAAATAGATTTCTTATCTCATCCATCACACCAGTATATGTAGCTGGATTACTTCTAGGGGTTCTTCCTATTGGGGATTGGTCAAGATATATCACCTTATCAAGATTTTCTAGCCCTTCAATCTCTACATTATCAACCTTTTTTACTTTTCTTGCATTATTTAGTATCTCTTTTGCAGCTGGGAGTAGTGTTTGAAGTATTAGTGAGCTTTTTCCACTTCCGCTAACTCCACTAATGCAAGCTAGGTTTTTTAGTGGTATTTTGCAGTTTAGATTCTCTATGTTGTTTAGATTTACATTTTTTATCTCTATCCATGATTCTTGAGGCCTCCTGTAAAAATACTCTATCTTTTTTTTGCCACTTAGATACTCTGCTGTTAGGGTTTTGCTCTTTTTTAGAGCCTCCAAATCACCGCTAAAGACAACCTCCCCACCAAATTTGCCAGCTCCAGGACCAATATCAACAACAAAATCTGCGTGATTTATTGTCTCTTTATCATGCTCTACAACAATAACACTATTTCCCTTTTGTTCTAGATTTCTAAGTGTTCTAATAAGCTTTAAAGTATCTCTCTCATGTAGTCCAATTGAAGGCTCATCTAGGACATACATCACACCAGTTAGTCCACTACCTATTTGTGAGGCTATGCGGATTCTTTGGGATTCTCCTCCACTTATTGTCCTAGCATCTCTACCTAAAGATATATACCCTAGCCCAACATCATAAAGAAAATAGAGTCTCTCTCTTATCTCTTTTAGTATCA
>JAABSR010000102.1 GCA_011390245.1 Campylobacterales bacterium | reverse complement strand
GTAGCTATCTACATAATACCACTCTCCATTTGGTGTGATATGTCTTATTTTTAGAGGTGTGTATATGTGAAGAGTTGAGTTTTGCATATAATCAAATGGAAAGCCCTCACCCTCTCTATAAAAAGAGTAAAATGTTGGCAATTCTGTTGGAAGTACTCGCAGACTGATATTTTTTGTAGTGATTGCATATAGATTAGAGTTTGGAAAATCCTCTAATCCAATAGAATCAACAATCTGCTCTTTTTGTTTTTTCTCTATTTTTAATCTATTCTCGCCATAAAATTCTCTATTTTTAACATAAGGGATTCCCCATAACTTTTCACTACTCTCTATCCCAAAATCCTCACTCCAAGGTGAGAAAAATAGCTCTATATTTTTTGCTGCACTATTTGCAAAGTCATGCTCAAAAAGCACTTCACTACTCACATCTTGTACAAAAAAAGATAAATCTTGAGGGATAACTCTAGTATCTTTTATCTCTACACTTTTGTAAGAGCAACCACCAATAAATATAACCAAAAATAGTAAAACAAAACCTCTTATCATCTTCAATCCACTTTTTAAATCATCCACCCTTTGCAGCAGAAGCCAAATCCCACATAGGCATAAAAATACCTAGTGCTAGAAGCAAAACAAGTGCCGCAATAAAACCAGTCAATATAGGCTCAATGTAGGCTGAGAGATTATCAACAATAGCATCATATTTTGTTTTGTAGTAGTTACCAGCAACCTTTAACATCTCATCTAGATTACCACTTTGCTCCCCTGCTCCCACCATCTGCAAAACTGTACCCTCAAAAATATCAGTATCCCTAAAAGCACTTACAAGCCCAACACCTTTTCTAATAGAATCAGTAATAGTCTCAAACCTCTCTTTTAGGTAGTAATTTGTCACCATTTTGCTTGAGTTTTTTAGAGCTTCTTCTAGTGAAATACCTGCTCTTAATAGTTGTGCAAGTGTCGTCATGTATTGATTCATGGAGTATAAAAAAGTAACCCTTCCTATAAGTTTAACTTTTAGTATATATTTATCAAAATTATAGTGAAATACCTCATTTTTTTTATACATTCTCATCACGGCAATCACAAATATCACCAATCCTGCCAACATATAATGTCCAAAGTTTGTAAGTAGGTATTCGGTTTCTAAAAGAATAATAGTAGGTAGTGGCAAATCTGCTTTTAGTGTTGCAAAGATTGATTTAAATTTTGGAACAACAAGAAGTATAAGCACAACAAAAGCTATCGCCATAGCAGTGATTGTGATTAGTGGATATCTTAGTGCTTTTTTAAACTTAGCAATATTATCTCTCACATCCTCCAAAGTCTCATATAAAACTATCAAAGCATCTGAGAGGTTACCAGTTTGCTCTCCCAAATCTATCATAGATATTGTGAGATTACCAAGATCTTCTCTATATGACCTAAAAGAATCTGTCAAGGATTTACCGCCATTTAGTCCCACAATAGCATCTGAAAAGATTCGTTTTAGTTTATCATTCTCTGTAAACTCCACTAGCTCTTCTAGTGTGTGATTTATAGAAATTCCAGCATTTAGCATCATAGACATCTGCTGAAAAGCTGGTATTAGATCATCCAAGCTTACTTTTGATTTTTTTGAGAAGGCTTTTGAGGCAAGATCAAACATATCTTTTATTTTTGCCTCAAGTGGAGGTTCAATGCTTTTTATTTTTATAGCTTTTAGATTATGTTCACTTTTTACAAGTTGAGCTGCAGACTCTTTTGAGTTAGCCTTTATGATGATATCTTTTTTCTTGCCTCTTTTTAAGGTCGTAACACTAAAGTATGTCAAATTTTAGCAACCCTATAGACTTCTTCAAGTGATGTTAAACCACCTAGTGCCTTCCTTATGCCATCTTCAAACATAGAGATGAAGCCCTCCCTTTGAGCCTCCTCCTCTATATCTCTTTTTGGAGCGTTATTTATTATTAGTTTTTTTATAGGTTCAGTTGCGATCAATACCTCAGTGATAAGCTCTCTACCTGAATATCCACTCATATTACACACTTTGCAGCCGTGTGATTTAAAAAACTTATACTCCTCTGGAAGCAGGTGCTCAATCTCCTCTAGTATTGCAGCTGGAAGATCTTCCTCATATTTACAGTGTGGGCAGATTCTTCGTACCAATCTTTGTGCCTCAATACCTGCTAATGCAGAACCTATAAAAAAAGATTCTAGTCCCATATCTAGTAGTCTTGTCACACCACTTATTGCATCATTTGTATGCAGTGTAGAGAATACTAGATGTCCTGTTAGTGCTGATTGGATAGCTATACGCAGTGTCTCTTGATCTCTTGTCTCGCCTATCATTATGATATCTGGATCTTGTCTAAGTATTGATCTAAGAGCTGATGCAAATGTAAGACCGGCCTTCTCATTTACCATTACTTGCTGAATAAGACCCATCTGATACTCCACTGGATCTTCAACTGTGATTATCTTATGTCCTACACCTTTTATGGCATTTAGAGCGGCATAAAGCGTAGTAGTCTTACCACTTCCAGTAGGGCCTGTAATAAACATAATCCCATAAGGAGATTTGATGCATTTTTGAAGTCTGCCATAGTTTAGTTCGCTTATTCCTAGCTCTTCTAGCTTGACAAGCACTTTTGACTTATCCAAGATTCTTGATACTATCGATTCTCCTGTGATTATTGGAAGGGTTGAGATTCTGAAGTCAAACTCTCTGCCCAAAAGCTTTTGTGAAAATCTTCCATCTTGAGGTTTTCTTCTCTCTGCAATATCAAGATTTGCTAGCAATTTAATCCTAGAGCTAAGAGGTGGATAGAGATCTTTTTCAAAAATAAAGCTCTCCACCAAAACACCATCTATTCTACTTCTAACAATACAGTTTCCCTCATTTGCCTCAATATGCACATCACTTGCTTTTTGCTTTACTGCTGTCTCAAAAATCACCTCAATAAGTTTTGTAATAGAAGACTCTTCATTTGTTATATCTACATCAGCCCCAGCCTTTATCTCTCTCCTAACCTTGGCAATCAATTCTCTAATAGAATCATTTAGCTCCAGTCTAGAGATTATTTTTACTATCCCCTCTTTTGGAGCGATATGATATTTGGTAGGTTTTTTTCTTAGCGTCCTTGTGAAAGCATCTTTGATAGTGATATCAAAAGGATCTACAAGAGCTACATGATACTCTTTTTCGCTCTCCTTAAAAGGAAAAGCAAAATGCTTTTTTATTGTATGAAAAGGAACACTCTCAACTAACTGCATATCGATAGTCTCATCTTCTATATTGACAAAATCCATATCCATCTTCTGTCCAACAAGGATAAGGATATCTATCTCACTTGCTGGGAAATCTTCAATAATAGAATCAAGATTTAGTTTACCTCTTTTGCACTCCTCTACAAAAAATTCCAAAAGATTGTTTTCATCCAAAAGTCCCAAATCGACCAAAACCCTAACAATCTTTTTTCTTTTTGTTAGGGATTTTTGCTCAGTTAGTGCTTGTTGTAGTTGTTCCTCATTTATCAATCCAGCTTCTATTAATCTATCACCAATTCTCATTATCTACCTTAGGTTACTATTTGATATTTCAGCTAATAAGTTTTTTGCCTCTTTGGAGTAGAACTTACTTAGATATCTCTCCAAAATTTTTATAGCCTCTTGATTTTTACCCTCTTTGTGCTTAATTTTTGCAAATATCATCCAGCTCTTAGCATCATTGCTATCTATTCCATTTGCAACCAATGCCCACTTTTGAGCCTCTGCAAAATTGCCACTTTCATAATAGATTTGAGCGATATCTAAAGCATACTCTATTTTTCTATTTTTTGAAAATCTCTCTTTTATATTCTCAATCTTCTCCTCTTTTGTCATCACCTCTTTTGTGAGATTTATACTTTTTCCGCTCTTTTCATCTTGAGTGCTTTGAGTATTTTGAGTGCTTTGAGTGCTTTTTTGAAAGCTCAAGCCACTCTCAATCTCTACAATCTCCTCTATAGGTGCAATATTTTGAGGTATGATTTTACTCTCTTCTCTCTCATCACTATTAACCTCTTCTAGCATTCCAAGAGAAAATGACCAACCTCTATGTGTTTTTATCCATCCATCTTCCCTCTCTTCTATAGCACAAATGATTTCACCTCTATTCAATCCATCTACAACTCTTCCATCTCTTTGAGGTATAGATCTTACATTTAAGCTTCCAACTACAACTCTATAACAGCTATTTTTTTTCTCTATATGGCTCTCTTCGTTACTCTTTTCACTGCTATGATTAGATAGAGTTTCTTCTTCAAGCTTGGTAGTTTCTATAGTTTGTTCTATCACTTCAGGGTTTTGAGGTTTGGAGATGTTGACTTCCTCTTCTTGGGTTCTATCTTCAAGGGATTTTGAGATTATTTTTGGAGTTGTCACCTCTTCGCTACTTTGAGTGCCTAGATATTTGTATCCAAAAAAGATGAAAACAAAAAGTATCAAAAAAGAGGAGGTAACTTTTATGAAGCTAAATATTTTATATTTTAACCACCTCTTTTCAAGCTCTTTGTATCTATCCAATTCTACTCATTCCCATCTATTTTTATATCTACATATCCCATCTCGGAGAGAGAGAATGTCTCTTGAGTTTTTACTATTTTTGGAGTTATAACTATCACCATCTCCTCTACATTGTCTATGATTCTTTTGTTTTTAAATGCATAGCCTAAAAGCGGAATATCTCCTAATATTGGGACTTTATTTATATCATCTGATTTACTTTTGCTAATAAGCCCTCCAAGTATTATCTTTTGTCCATCTTTTACTTTGATGATTGAGGAGAGTTGATTACTATCTAGATTTGGTGGCTCTTCGAGTGCTGTCTCACTTGTCTCAATATTTACACCTTTTGTTTTGGTAACTGTGGGATTTATTTTTAGCATTATCTCATCTCCATATACAGAAGGTGTGATATCAAGCAAAACTCCAACAAACAAGGGAGTATATGTCACATCTGGATTTGTAGAAACCCCTCCATCTGCACTTACAGTACCACCACTCACCTCTTTGTAGTAGAATATGCTACCTACACTTATAAGTGAGGGTTGATTGTTGAGTGTTAAGACTTTTGGATTTGATACAGATGAGACTTCGCCATAGCCTTGTAAAAAATCAACCACCATCTCAAGAGATACATCCCAACCTGCCGTAGTAAATGAGAATGGATTATCATAATTAAAAAGCTTATCACTACTATATCTCTCTCCACTCTTTGTGCCAAAAGTAGCAGAAAAGTTACTCCAATTCACCCCAGTGCTTGAGCTTTTGCTATGTTTTACATTTAGGATTGAAACATCTATCATCACTTGATTTTTTAGTCTCTCCATAAGTCTGCTTATGTAGTGTTCTACCCTATCTACTTGTCTTTTGTTTCCAGTGACAGTTATTAGCCCTGCTGATTTATTTATGACTATACTTCCACTATTTGGCACTTCTTGTGTATCTATGCCCTCTGCATTTGTAGTGGTTATAGTATCTTCAGGTCTGTTTAAAATCCCCTCTATCTCATTTAAAAGAGTAGCTTCCCAAAAGTCGATTCCATCACTTGAAGTTATGGTTGTCTTAGAATCCCCACCAGATTCTCCTCCACCTCCTCCAGTTCCCGCACTTCCTACTTTCTCACCAGTTATTACTATATTTGTGCTACTCTCACCAGTTCTTCTTGTGTTGATAAAATCAACATTAAAAGTCTTTGTCACAAGATAACCAATCTTTAGCATCTCACCATCAAACTCATAATCAAGTCCGCTCTCACCTAGCACGATAGAGAATATATCATCTACACCAAGTTCGTTTAGGTATAGTGAAGGTAGTTTTTTATTTAGGGTAGCTTCTGCTTTTCTATCTTTTACTATTATGCTATATTTGCACTCTTTTGATAGTTTATTTATAACATCTAATATACTCACACCCTTCTCTGCTGTAGATATAGTAAACAAGGACATATCACAACTCTCTTCACCCCAAGAAAAAACTCCAAAAATAGACAATATAATTAAAGATTTTAAAATTATTTTCATTTTCTTACCACCTCAAGACTAGGTATCTCAACCAATTTTAATATTTTTGTACTACTATCCTCACCTCTATAAAGTTTCACGCTATCCATATTTATCTCCAAAACCTTATAAGACCTTATAGATTCACCCACCTTGTACCAGCTCCCATCCATGAAAAATCCCCTCTCCATGATCGCACCAATCTTCATAGGCTTCTCTACTTTAGGCTCTTCCTCGACCAAAAGTATAGTTCCATTTCCATCACTTATGACCTTTTTTTCCTCTTTTTTTACTGCAAAAGGGTTTTGCAAACCAAGTAGCTCACTCTCCATATCAGCCCTAGCACTTTTTATAATATTTTGCACCTCTACTACATCTACTTGTGCATAAACACTCTCTATATACCAAAAAAAAGAGCACACGACCAAAAAA
>JAABSR010000101.1 GCA_011390245.1 Campylobacterales bacterium | reverse complement strand
GAGTATTACAAAGATGGATATGCAAAAAGCATATATCTGACATCTCCTAGATCGCCAACAGTAAAAAAGTATGATTTTTTATTAGATCAAAGCCAGATAGCTTCAAAGATATTGCTACTAAATGGAGTAAGTAGCTTTGGAATAATACCTTCAACAAAAGGTGGAGCTACCAGCACTATTGATGAAGCTATTGATGCTAGTGCCTATTTTAGAGATAGGGATGTCAGTAGGATTGTAATAGTGAGCGATTCTTTTCACACCAGGAGGGCTTTTTATGCTTTTGAGAAGATTTTCAAAAAAGAGGGGCTTGATATTGCTATAGAAGCACTTCCTGCTAAAAATGCAATTTATGATGAGAGCAACTGGTGGGTAAGTGAAGTTGGAATCACAGACTATGTACTAGAGAGCATTAAGACTATTTTATATCTTTTTATAGAAAAAAATATTAGTGTAATAGAAGAGAATTAAAATTCACAAGGATTAGAGATGTCGTATAAAGTTTTGATAGTAGATGATGATATGGGGAGCATAAATGTACTCAAAAGTGTAATCCCAAAAGAGTATGAAGTAGTAGAATCCACAAGTGGAAAAGATGCAATCCCTCTAGCTTTGAAAAATCTTCCACATCTTTTGATAGTAAATGTATTTTTGCCAAATTTTGAAGGTATCAATCTCATTGAAAACCTAAGAATGCAAAGTAGGACAAAAGATATATCTATTATTGTCTTGACAAAGGATGATAGCGAGAGGGTTTTGCAAAAGTGTCTGCATCTTCAGGTAGATGGATACATAAAAAAACCAATTGATCTTACTTTGGCCAAAAAGAGCATAAAGGGTGCTATATTAAACCAAAGTCAGTTTATCTCAAGCTATACAAATCGATTTATCAGGGCTTTTATAAATCTAAATGGAACAGGTTTTTATGCCAAGCAGATGAGCTCTGCTGCAAAAATTTTGTGCTATAGATATGAGATTGATAGAGAGACACTTTTTGATATTCAGCAAGTTTTAGGTCTGCTCTCTTCTACATTTGAGAAGCACACACTTGTAGGTATCAAGAGATTTTATAAGGATATGGATTTTGCCCAGAATCTTCTAGAGATTTTAGAGAACTTCACAGAGCCAAAAAAGAGGATAGATCATATTATTCACTCTATCTACTTTATCCAAAAACAGCAATTTATTGGTAAAAATATAGAAGATTATGAGAACTCATTTGTGGATCAAAAGATATTACATGACACTAAGAAGATATATAGTTCTCAAAGTATTCTTATTGAAAAGGGTGTGGATTTTGAGCTTTTGTGGGCAAAGTTTAGTGATTTTATCTCATCTTTGTCTGAAGTTGATATAGAGCTAGGCCATGATTTTATGACTACTGCAGATAAGGTTTTTAAGGATATTGTCATCCATAGTGAGGGTGGACTTATACATTTTGCAAAGATCAATAATGAGATTGTAGTTTTTATAAAGCCAATTTCACAAAGAAATATTGAGAGTATATCTCAAAGAGTTGAGATAAAAAATAGAGATATATCTTTACATGTAGAGAGAAAAAACAAAAAAGAATCCTTTGTGATTCTAAAGGTAAATATAGATAGAAAAAAGAGTCAACTTGGAGAGACAAAAGCTGAAGATAAAAAAGATCAACCTATAGATACAATTGATGCAAAGTCATATATGAAAACACAAAACATAGATATGCAAGATATTCAGATTCTAAATGAACTAGAGGAGGATATGTTTGATATTGTCTCATTGGTAGATTTTAGCAAAGATCTATTTTTGGATATTTTGAAGATAACAGATTTTGTCAGAAAATATGGCACCATAATCGTATATCTCTCAGAATTTGAGAGGATATCAAACTCTCTTATAGGTATAAGTGAGGCTATAAAAGAGGTAAATATCTCAGATGAAGATAGGCTCTATGCCATCTTGAAAATCTACGAGACTCTCTCAAGTGATCTTAAAGCATGGAGAGAGGGAGTGTTTGTCAACCAAAATATCAAAAATATTCATGAATTTGATAGCAAAATTATATCTAATTGCAATCAGATTGTGCAGTATTTACAAAACAGATAGAACTTACTTACAAGGAGGTCTTTGGAGTGAAAAAGATATTTTTGCTCTCACTTTTTTTATTTTTATTTTTACCTAGCTTCTCTTTTGGCAAACTAAATGTGGTTGTCTCTATAGAGCCTCAAAAGGAGTTTCTAGAGAAGATAGGAGGAGATTTAGTAGATGTCCATGTTATGGTCAAAAAAGGTAGCAATCCACATACTTATGAGCCAAAGCCAAAAGATATGAAGACTATCTCTGAAGCCAACATATACTTTGCCATAGGAATAGAGTTTGAAGAGATATGGCTAGAAAAATTTGCATCTCAAAATAGCAAAATGTTGGTAGTTGATAGCACTAGAGATATCAACAAGCAGAAGATGGAGGGGCACGCCCATCATCATAAAGAAAAGCACCATGAAGATGGTCTAGATCCTCATGTGTGGGTATCTCCTAAAAATGTAAAAATAGTAGCAAAAAATATGGCTCTTTCTCTAAAAAAAGTAGATATTGAAAATGCCAATAAATATGAGAAGAATTTAGAGAGTTTTTTAAAAGAGATAGATGTGCTAGATAAAAAAATAGTAGAAATTCTCAAAAATAGCAAAAAGGGTGCTAAATTTATGGTTTTTCATCCAGCGTGGGGATATTTTGCTAGGGATTATGGTCTCATTGAGCTTGCGGTAGAGGTTGATGGAAAAGAGCCAAAGCCAAAAGAGCTTCTAAATCTTATAAAAGAGGTCAAAGAGGAGAATATAAAAGTGATATTTACCTCACCTGAGTTTTCTATGAAATCTGCAAAAATAATAGCTAAGGAGAGTGGCATAGAGGTAGTGCCAATTTCCCCGCTTTCATCAAATTGGGCAGAAAATCTCATATTTTTTGCTACAAACATAGCCAAAGGAGATACAAATAGAGAGTAAAAATCTTATCTCAATAAAAGGGCTAACTCATAGCTTTGGAGGCAATATAGCACTTGATAACATTGATATAGAGGTAAATAGGGGAGATTTTTTAGCACTCATTGGTCCAAATGGCGGTGGAAAAACTACTCTACTAAAAATAATGGCAGGACTTATAGAGCCAAATATTGGAGAGGTGCTCATAAATGGAAAAACTCCAAAGGAGCTATACTCCCATATAGGATATGTACCTCAAAATACAAATTTTAATCTAAACTTTCCAATAACAGCATTAGAGGTTGTACTAATGGGTCATGAGTGTGAGAAGAGGGCTTTTTTTGGATATGGCAAACATGAGCTTTCTTGTGCATTAGGTGCACTTGAGCGTGTAGGTATGTTTGATTACAAAGATGAAAAAATTGGCACTCTCTCAGGTGGAGAGAGACAGAGGGTTTTGATTGCTAGGGCTATATGTGCTCATAATACTGAGATACTTTTCCTAGATGAACCAACTTCAAGTCTTGACTTCAAAGCTCAAGAGAAAATCTACAGACTTCTAAAAGATTTAAATGAATGGATGAGTATAGTATTGGTAAGTCATGATCTCTCTGTTATACTAGACTATGCAACCTCTATTTGCTATGTCAATAGAAAAATCACACATCATGATGCTCCAAGCTTCAATCAAGAGGCAATCAGAAAGAGACTAGGAATCAAAGATAATCACCTATGCGAAGTCGATATTTTAAACTCTTTAGGTTCGATAAATGGTTGAAGCATTGAGTTATGATTTTATTCAACACGCAATAGTTGCTGGAATCCTAGTAAGTATAGTCGCTGGAATCATCGGCTCGCTTATTGTTGTCAATAATATGCTTTTTTTAGCAGGAGGGATTGCACATGCAGCCTATGGAGGTGTAGGTATTGCTATATTTTTCTCACTACCTATTTTTCTCACTACCTCTATTTTTTCTCTGCTCGTTGCAGTAGTTTTAGCTTTTGTAACTTTAGAAAATAAAAGCAGGTCAGATTCTTTTATAGGTTTTATATGGGCATTTGGCATGGCTTTAGGAATTTTACTTATAGATCTAACACCAGGCTATCAGAGCGATCTTTTGAGTTATCTTTTTGGTTCTATTTTGGCTGTAAATAGAGAAGATATCTATCTAATGGGTGTGATACTAATCATAGTTATTGCAACTATAATCAAATACTACCGTGATCTTTTGGCTCTCTCTTATGATATTGAGTTTGCGAAGTTGCGCGGCGTTGATGTCAAGACACTATATGTTGTCATGTTAGCTTTAGCCTCTTTGGCAATCGTGATGGCAATCCAAGTAGTAGGGCTTATAATGGTTATAGCACTCCTGAGCATACCTACATATATTGCAGAGAGGCTCTCAAAAAGTCTTGCTCAGATGATGGTGATTTCAGGAGTTCTAGCTACTATTTTTACTCTTGTTGGACTTTTTGTATCATACACTTACAATCTTACCTCTGGAGCATCTATTATCTTTGTGGCTTCAGTGTCGCTAGGTTTGTATCTTTTTTTTGACAAGCTTATTAAAAAAGGCCATATTCGCAGAAAATTTTGATATATTTGTGAAGGTGCCTTGATTTTTTAAGCTTATTTTTGTATAATTCTGCCTCTTAAATTTTAAGCGTGCGGGAGTAGCTCAGTGGTAGAGCACGACCTTGCCAAGGTCGGGGCCGCGAGTTCGACCCTCGTCTCCCGCTCCATATTTCACTAGAAGTTTTATAAAGTTGTATATCACTTCTACAATTTTATGGAGTTTCTTTAGAGACTACCTAAAAAATTGTGCCCGGGTGGTGAAATTGGTAGACACAAGGGACTTAAAATCCCTCGGACATTGCGTCTGTACCGGTTCAAGTCCGGTCTCGGGCACCACCTCAAAAGTGGCGATATAGCCAAGCGGTAAGGCAGGAGCCTGCAAAGCTCTGATCCCCGGTTCAAATCCGGGTGTCGCCTCCAAGAAACGATTTCATGCCCTCGTAAACAATATAGAGAATTTCTACTTTTGATGGTTTGTTTGTCGAATTCAGACTGAGGATTGGAAGCATACAAGTGCTTGACTTTTTAACTTAAAAAGGATAGAATTCCACCTCTTTTTTAAATATATGGGCTCTTAGCTCAGGTGGTTAGAGCAATCGGCTCATAACCGATTGGTCGTAGGTTCGAGTCCTACAGAGCCCACCACCTAAAACACTAGCTTCCAGCTACTTTTTAAGGTTTCAAAAAAACTACCTTTTCCAACCTATTTCCAACCCTAGAGAAAAAATCACAAAATCATTTTTAATATTAGTATCATTTTTTTTATTTACATTTAAAAAAACTCAAATTGATATTAGATGAAAAACCTTTTGAAACTACTACCTCTAACCTTTTTGGTTTTAGTTAATTTGAGAATCTTTAGCATTTCTATCAAAAAATACTGTAATTATTGTTTTCTTGGTAGGATTTACTACTACTCTAAATCGCTTGTAATCCCTTTGAAATACTATCTTCAATAAAGCGATTTAAAGATACTCCATTTTCTATAGCTCTTTGATATGCCGCTTTGTGAAGCTCAGGCTTAATTCTTACATTAAAAACACCTTTAAACGGTTTTTCTGGCGTTGTTTTTTGAGCTTTACAAGTTTCAATATAATCCTCAACTGCTTCTTTAAAAGCATTTTCTAGCTCATTTGCATTTTGGGCTTCAAATGTAACTAGAGAGTTTACAAGCTCCAGCTTTCCCCAAAAGGTTTTATCTTCTTTTGAGTAGTGAAGTGAGGCTATATAACCTTTATATTTAAGTGTTTCCATCTTTGAATCCTTTTAAAATCTCTTGGATTTGTTTTATGATATATATTTTTAAAATATTTGATGGGTGAGGTTTATGTAAAAATATCGTAAGCTCTTTTTGCCTATGGATAAATTTCACCCTTGAGCCGCTACCTTCTATTTTTTCAAAACCGAAATGCTCTAATAAAACTTGCAATTCATCAAAAGTCAAGTCTTTTAGAGGCGGTGTTTTAATAAATCGTTCATATAGTTTATCTATTTTTGCCATACTAAATGGTATCAAAAATTAGTTACAAAGTCAATCAACTTCAAAACACCTCTCTAGTCATCTCATCTCGTTTGTTTGGAATCAAGTTAGCCCACAACCTTAAATATGACTTTATTTTACCTTAATAGCTTCACCCACTATCTCTTTTGCTTCAGTAATAATCTGCTTTAAATGCTCTTCCCCTTTAAAAGATTCGGCATAGATTTTGTATATATCTTCTGTTCCACTTGGTCGTGCTGCAAACCAGCCATTTTCGCTTATAACTTTTAGTCCACCTATGGGTGCATTGTTTCCAGGGGCTTTTGTTAGTTTGGCTTCTATTTTTTCTCCTGCTAGTTTTTCTGCTTTTACCATCTCAGGAGCAAGCTTTTTAATTTTGGCTTTCTCTTCTACTGTTGCTGGGGCATCTATTCTCTCATATATTGGTGAGCCAAATTTACTCTCTAGTTCGTGATAGTGTT
>JAABSR010000100.1 GCA_011390245.1 Campylobacterales bacterium | reverse complement strand
ACCAACATTCTCACCAACTTCTGCATCTACAAAAACAACCACTCCGCTCTCCGATATCTCAAAAGCGTGTTCAGGCAGAAGCTCATGAGTTATAATCTTTTTGATATTACAATTTTTTAGTGCCTCAACAAGAAGAGTGCCTATTGCATCATCTTCTCTTATAGTGCTTCCATAGCCTATTACTATAATTTTACTCTCTAATTTTTCTATCGCTCAAAACTCCATTGCTATCAATCAATTCTATTGAGAGAGGCATCTTGCCTATAGCGTGCGTTGAACAAGAGAGACAAGGATCAAAACATCTAATAACAGCTTCAACTCTATTTAGTGCACCCTCTTTTATGTTGTTGCCATCTACAAAAGCTTTTGCCGCTTGAAAGATTCCTTTATTCATTGCTAGGTTGTTGTGACCTGTGGCAATTATAAGATTTGCCCACTCTACAAGCCCATCTTCATCGATTTTGTAGTGGTGAATAAGTGTTCCCCTAGGTGCTTCACTCCAACCAACTACATCAAATGCATTTGCACTTGCATGTGCCCTAACGCGTGTGCTTAATATATCATCTTCATTCAAAAGCTCTTCTATCTTTTCAACTCCATGAAGAATCTCAATAAGCCTTGCATAGTGATAGTAAAAGCTAGCATTTACTGCACCTTTTTCAATAGCCTTAAACTCCAAAAGCTCCTCATTTGCAAGCGGTGTTGTCATCTTTTGGCAAACATTTAATCTAGCAAGAGGCCCAACTCTATAGATTCCTTTAGGATATCCCAAAGGCTTATAGTAAGGACTTTTTAGGTATGAGTAAGGCTCTACATGTTCACCTATAAATTTCTCATAATCCTCAGCCTCTAGCATATCTGCTACTATTTCACCATTTTGATCAACTATCCTCATCTTGCCATCTGCATAGTGCTCCCAGTTTCCATCTTCATCTACTAAAGCTGCAAATAGTGTTGGGAAATTTGCTAGATTTTGTATCTCTTTATCAAAATTTCCCATGATCGATTTAAAGAGCTTTATAGCTTTTAGTGCACTCTCTTTTGCTTCAGGTAAGCCTTTTAAAATCTTCTCTCTCTTCTCTTGCGTGAGTGGATCACTTACACCCCCTGGCACTACCCATGCTGGATGGATTCTCTTTCCACCTAGTGTCTCTATAACCTCTTGCCCCCACTGTCTAAGTCTTATTCCCATTCTAGCGATTTTAGGATTCTTTTTCATAAGAGCAAAAATATTTCGCTCTTCTACTTCCGCATCAAAACCCATAAGAAAATCTGGACTACTTAGATGGAAAAAGTTTAGTGCGTGAGATTGGACAATTTGTCCAAGATTTACTATTCTTCTTAGTTTTCTAGCAACAGGTGGAATATGAACTGCCAAAATCTTATCACCTGCTTTGCCAGCTGCCATCTCATGGCTTATTGGGCAGATTCCACATGTTCTAGCAGTAAGTGAAGCCATCTCACTAAAAGGACGACCTTGCAAAAACTTCTCAAAACCTCTAAATTGTGTTACATGAAATTGTGCAGATTCTATCTCTCCGCTACTATTTGCCTGTAGCGTGATTTTTGCATGACCTTCGATTCTTGTTACTGGATCTATGACTATCTTTTTTAGATCACTTGTTGGTTTTTTGTCAAAATTTATATGTTCAGTCATTAGATTCTCCTATTTTCCAAATCTTGTAAGATGTGAAGGATTTGGCTCTCTACCCTCTAAAACCTCATTTATTACATAAAATATAGCATCACTTGGTGGCGGACATCCTGGTAAAAAGTAGTCCACATCTATAACCTCATGTACAGCATGAACGCTCTCTAGTAGTTTTGGTATATCTATTGGCTCTTTTATGCTATCTTCATCGCTTAGCTCTTCGTATGAGTGAGCCAAACACTCTTTTGGTCCAAAAATATTCCTCATAGCACTTACATTTCCAGTAACTGCACAATCACCAAAAGAGATAATTTTTTTACTTCTTTCGCGAATTATACAGACTTTGTGTAAATCCTCTTCATTGCTAACTGAACCCTCTACTAAGCAGATATCTACATCTTCAGGGTAGTCTTGAAATTTTCTATCAATATATGGACCACTTACATACTCTATGCGTTCACTAAGTTCAATTAGTCTCTCATCCATATCCAAAAAACTCATATGACATCCAGAGCAGCCATCAAGCCATATAGTTGCTAGTTTAACTTTTGAACTCATAGAACATCCTCCCTCATAGATTTGAGATATGAGACAAAAGAGCGTCTCTTTAGTTGTTCACTCACAGCTTTCCCTTTTTCACTTAATGCTCCTGTTGGACAAACCTGTACACATTTTCCACAAGTTGTGCAACTGCTTGCATCACCCCAATTTTGTGCAAAATCTGTAATAATATTTGATTTTATCCCTCTACCTTCTATATCTTTTGTGTGAGCACCCTCTATCTCATCACAAACCCTAACACAAGCTGAACACAAAATACATCTATTATGATCCATGACAAATCTATCATGTGTAGCATCAACTTTTAGTCTTGGAAACATATATGGTACTTTGATATGATCCATGTGGAGAATCTGCAACATCGCTTGCAAGTCACAATGTCCATTGCTCACACATACAGCACATGTATGGTTTCTCTCCGCAAACATTAGTGAGAGTATCATCTGTCTATATTTTAGAAGTTTTTCTGAGTTTGTGATAACACTCATCCCCTCATAGATTTGAGTAGTACAAGCAGGTAGTAGTTTGCCACTCCCCTCAATTTCTACCAAACACAACCTACAAGAGCCAACAGCACACAACCCTTCTACAAAACAGAGTGTAGGAATATATATATCATGCTCTCTAGCTACTTCTAAAATCGAGCTTCCCTGAATGGAGCTAATATCCATCCCATCAATTTTTAGTGTTTTTACTTGTTTAGTTGCCATTATGCCTCCTTGCTTATGCTGATATGACATCTGCTCTCTACTAAGAGGTTTTCGTACTCTTCTTTGAAAAATCTCAAGGTACTTACTACAGGATTTGGAGCTGATTGACCAAGTCCACAAAGTGATGTGTTTCTTACAACATCACAAAGCTCCTCTAGAAGTGCAAGATCTTTTCTAGTTCCATCTTTTTTTGATATCTTTTTTAGTATTTCATACATCTGCACTGTTCCAACCCTGCAAGGTACACATTTTCCACACGATTCGCTCATGCAAAACTCCATGAAAAACTTTGCAACTTCTACCATTTTGCTACTCTCATCCATAACTATCATTCCGCCACTTCCCATCATGGAGCCTACAGATTTTAGATTTTCATAATCAACCTCTAGATTTAAGTGATCTCTAGGGATACATCCACCACTAGGTCCTCCAGTTTGCACAGCTTTAAACTCTCTACCCAAAGCCATGCCTCCACCTATCTCAAATATAATCTGCTCTAGTGTGATTCCCATAGGCACTTCAATCATTCCAGAGTTTTTTATCTGACCAGTAAGTGCGAAAACTTTTGTACCTTTGCTACTCTCAGTGCCAATTTTTGCGTACCAATCGCCACCATTTCTGATAATTGGTGCAATATTTGCATAGGTTTCAACATTGTTTATAAGTGTTGGTTTTCCCC
Organism: Campylobacterales bacterium; assembly: GCA_011390245.1. Taxonomy (GTDB): domain Bacteria; phylum Campylobacterota; class Campylobacteria; order Campylobacterales; family JAABSR01; genus JAABSR01. The sequence goes on along the minus strand of JAABSR010000100.1, from coordinate 2,913 downwards.
ATAGTCCAGATTCTGCTGGATATGGTGGTCTTGGAGTTGGAGTTCCTCTTTTGCCCTCTATAGAGCTTAGAAGTGCAGTCTCTTCGCCACACACAAAAGCACCAGCACCAAGTCTCACATCTAGTTTCAATGAGAATCCACTTCCACATATATTTTCACCCAAAAGTCCAAACTTCTCAGCTCTTTTTATTGCAAGTTTGATTCTCTTCACAGCTAGAGGATATTCAGCTCTGATGTATAGATATCCCTTATTTGCACCTACAGCATAAGCGGCTATTGCCATGCCTTCTATGACTCTATGAGGATCTGCTTCCATGACGCTTCTATCCATAAAAGCACCAGGATCTCCCTCATCTGCATTACATATTACATATTTTTGATCGCCAATTGCTTTTTCTACAGTGCTCCACTTTAATCCAGTAGGATATCCTCCTCCTCCTCGACCTCTAAGCCCACTTTTTTTTATCTCATCTATAACTTCGCTTCGCTCCATATCTGATATAGCACTAAAAAGTGCCTTGTATCCATCTGCAGCTATATAATCATCTAACGAATCTGGGTCAATATAGCCAGCATTCTCTAGGACTATCTTTTTCTGTTTTGAGTAAAATGGTATATCTTTGCTCAAAATATATTCACTACTCTCTTGAGTGCCCTCCATCATAGCTAGAAGGTTTTTTGCATCATCTTTTTTTAGAGAGTGGTACATATTTTTATCATCTTCAACGAGCACTCCAAGAGCACAAAGACCTTTGCATCCTACTTTTTTTACTTCGCAATTTTCTAAGTTTTTGCTCTCTTCGCTAAGCTCTTTTGCAAGCTCTTCACTACCAAGTGATGAGCAAGCTACACCAGTACATACTGTAATCCTGCTCTTTGATTTTTGCTCCTCTCTTAGAACTTCTGCTAGCTCTTCTAGCTCTTCAAGTGAGTGGATAGTTTTCATTTCAGACATACAAAACTCCTTTTAGCCATTTTAGAGTCTTATCTTCATCTAGATAACCAGCAACCTCTCCATCAATAATCGCCATTGGTGCAAGATTGCACGAACCAAAACATCTTGCACTTAAGAGTGAGAGCTCATCATCTTCTGTAGTATCGCCATCTTTTATTCCATACTCATTTTCTATAGATTCCATGATTCTATCTGCTCCTTTTATGTAGCATGCAGTTCCAGTACAGACTACACAGGTATGTTTGCCTTGAGGCTTTAGTGTAAAAAATGAGTAAAATGTAGCAACCCCATAAACTTTACTTAGAGGCAACTGCAAAGATAAGGCTACAAATTTCATCACCTCATCTTCTAAATATCCAAATGCCTCTTGAGCACTATGAAGTACCTCAATTAGTGAATTCCTAGCATATCCATGCCTTTTCATCTCTCGCATAAGCTGCTTAAATCGCTTATCATCGCTTGGTGGTTTTGGTCTTACATACATTCTATTTTAGCCTCCTTTTACTGTTGATTCTTCGCTTAGTTTCTGCTCTTCTAATTTCTCTTTTAGCTTCTTTGCATCTTCTTTGGCTTTTCTCTCTTTTTTGATTGCTTTATATTTTGCCCTATTAGATTCTGCCCTCTCTTCAAGAGTAAACCAGTCATCATTTATCCTTTGTTCGCTAAAAGCCATAGGTTTTTCACTCTCTTCAACTTGCCACATAGCACCTTCACTTCCAGGCTTTGGACATGCACGAACACACTCTCCGCAATATATACAGAGATAACTATTGTAGTAGTATTTATATTTGCCATCTTCTATGTTTTGATCAAATATGATTGATTGAGGAGGGCATACATCTTCACATTTTAGGCAAAATATACACTTCTCTTCATTGTATTTTATAAGCCCTCTATAATCTTTTGGCTTATATGTCTCCTCAAATGGGTAGTTTTTTGTATCTGGCTTTTTGAAAAGATTTAAAAAGGCTTCAATCAATGCAGATCTCATAAGACTACTACCCTCCTATTTGGCTGTACAAGACATACAAGGATCTAGAGATGCTAAAATTGGAGCTACATTTGCATACTCTTCTCCTTTGAATATCTCAATAAATGATGGTAGATTTGAGTATGTTGGGGTTTTGATTCTCAATCTATCAAGGTAAGCCTTTTTTACCCCTTTGACATAATAGACTAGCTCTCCTCTTGGTGCTTCAAGTCTGACAAAACCCTCACCATCTGGATAGCCTTTTACATCTACTGATATCTCACCCTCTGGGATTCCATCTATTGAGTTTTCTATAATCTCTAGACTATTTTTCATCTCTCCTAGTCTGACCATATTTCTAGCATGGATATCTCCGCCCTCACTCACTACCATTTTAAATCCAACTTCACTATATGGAAGCACATCATAACTCTCTCTAACATCAAGTCTAACACCAGCTGCTCTAGCTAGAGGACCTTGAGCATTTAGTCGCAACACACCCTCTCTATCAAGTACTCCGATTCCTCTATATTTTAGAGATAGAGAGAAGTTGTTGCAAAAAAGCTCCTCAATCTCTTCAATTTTTTTACCAAAATCTTTTAATCTCTTTTTGATCTCATCTGCTACTTCAACATTCAAATCGCGATTTACACCACCAATGGAGACAAAATCAAAATGGATTCTGTTGCCAGTGAGCAGCTCTTGAAGCTCCATAACAACCTCTCTATCTTTCATTATTCTCATAAAGAGAGCCTCATATCCAGCACTCTCTGCAGTATGTGAAAGGCAGAGCATGTGTGAATGTATTCTATCTAACTCAAAAGCTAAGATTCTTAAATATTGTGCTCTCCTTGTTGTCTCTATCTGCATAATCTGCTCTATAGTAAATGCATAAGCAGAAGAGTGAGTGATGGAGCATAGCCCAAAAAATCTAGAGGTTACATATCCAACTTGCTTATATTTAAACCTCTCAACGCACGCTTTCTCT
>JAABSR010000099.1 GCA_011390245.1 Campylobacterales bacterium | reverse complement strand
TTAATTCGAGCTATCTAAGATTCTCCTATAATCAAAACCATATCCAAAATGCACTCTATGATACTCAAAAACAACTATCTTCAGGCAAAAAGATACAATTTGGTTATGAATCTAGCACAACTTTTATAGAGACTCTAAGACTAGACTATGAAGAGACAACACTAAAACAATCAATTAGCGTAAGTGAGAAGGCAAAAAAATTCTCAGACAATACAGATACAGTATTGAGCCAACTATCTTCAACTATGGATAATTTTAAACAAAAACTCATCCAAAGTGCAAACCAGATGCATTCAGAAGTCTCACTTCAAGCATTGGCAAATGATATGGAAGCTATGAAAGATCACTTCAAATCTCTTGCAAATACTTCAGTAGGTGGAGAGTATCTCTTTTCAGGTTCAGCCGTCACTACTCCTCCTATAAATGCTGATAATAGCTATGGCGGAAACAATGAAAAGCTTCAGGGTTTGGTGGCATCAAGTAATCTTCTAACCTATAATATAACTGGTCAAGAGCTCTTCTATGGAAGAGATAGTGACTACAAAAAAAGAGTGACTACAAATATTAAGAATCTTAATCAAACTCATCTACATCCAGAGATAATGCACACTACAGAGAAGACAAAAGAGCCAAAAGAGGTCTATATAACCTCAAATGACACCATAAGAGACCTAATAGGCGATAATGATGATGATCCTACAAATGATGGCAAAGAGTATTTCTATATGCAAGGAAGAAGAAGTGATGGGACTTTTTTCAAGACAAAATTTGCAATAGACAAGAGCTATTATAATGAAAAATCAGCAGCTAAAGTATCAGATCTTTTGACAAAAATAGGCATAGAGTTTGGAAACAACACACAAAACAATGTAGTTGATGTAAGGCTAAATGAGTGGGGACAAATTGAGATAACTGACCTAAAATCAGGAAGCAGCTCTATAGATTTCCACCTAGTCTCAGCCGATCAGGATGTAGAAGATATTGATGACCTTCTAGAAAATGGTGCCAACATAAAAGAGTATGTAAAAAGCAACTACTACACTCTAAAAACACTTGATAGTGCAAAATCAGAAAATGATCTTTATGATCACAGAGTTCATAGATTACAGACAACACTCAAAATAGATGACAACTCTATTGCTACCTACAATACCGACCTAGAGAGCATATTTGGAGATAAGGTTCAAACTCTAAGACTAAGTGGCAATGCTGTAAGTGGCGATGGCGAAAATCCTGGAGCTGTCGTAGCTCCAATTGATATTCCAGTGGCTGGCAAAACTGTAAGAGATGTGGTAAATTCCATAAAAGAGAACTTTAGCACAAAAGGTGCTCCAAATTATGAAGATATCAATGTTGAATTTATAAATGGAAAATTTATAATCACAGATAAAAGTGTAAAGAATCTAGAGAAGGATGTATTTGATCCACCCTATGATGGTCCTAGCTTTTTCTCTTTGGAGCTAGAGACTTTAGATGGAGCCGCTCAACCAGTAAATGGCATCTCAAATGACTATACAGTTGAGTTCAGCAGAGTAAGGCTAGAAAAAAATGGCTCAAAACTTTTAGCAAATAACTCTCAAATAGTAAGAGCTGATGATAGCTATGCAATCCCATCTACAAAACTTTCAGAGGTATCAGGTCAGTCAATTGATGGACAGACTTATGTGATGGATATAAGAGATGTAAATGGTCAAGACTATAAAATAAATCTAAATCTTTCAAATAGTGGATCTACTTATAACATAACAGATGCTAATGGAAATAGATACCCTCCAGCTGGTGAAGAGTTTCAAATATATGCTGCAAAATCTCCAATAAGTGCAGTCAAGGCTGATGACATTACATATAAACAGTTTATGGATGTGATAAAGGTTGGGTTAAACTTTACAAACCTAAATCCAGCAAATTTACCAGGAACTACGCTAGATCAAAATGGAAAAGATAACTACGAATCCTCCCTAGATGCTTCTAAAAATTATGTAGAGGTCAACTTAGACCGAAGAGGAAAACTTGAAATACAAGATAAGAGGATAGCATATACAAAAGCTGAATTCTCAATATATGAAAAAAATAGCGATAAATACCCTCCAAATGGAGAGACACAAGAGCAAGGAATGATAAGCTTTCACTCAAATAATGCTCTAACTATAGATGATCCACATGTTGACTTCTTCTCTGCATTAGATACTGCCATAGAATCTGTAAGAAACAATATCTACAGACCAGATGGTTTCAATACAGCAGAGGATTTTGATCATGATGTAAGAAATATTGGGATACAAAACTCTATAGCTCTAATTGACCACATGGCTGACCATATCAATAAGCTACACACCAAAAATGGTGCTCAAGGAAACTCACTTCAGTATGCTCTAGAGAAAAATGAGCTTCTCTCCGTGCAGGTTCAATCTTTGAGATCAACTGTTATTGATACTGATATTGCATATTCTGCCATGAGAATGAGTCAACTCACCATGAGCTATCAAGCAGCATTGCAGACTATATCAAAAGTCAATACCCTATCTTTGGTAAACTATATATGATAGATGTCTCTCTCCATGTTTTCAAATCTTTTATCTAGAGCGTATGAGAGATAGAGTAATCTAGCGCTATTTTCTATGATAGCTAACTTTTTTGCCATCTGGTATAAATCTCTATCATAAACATAAACACCATAACCTCTAATAACCATCATATGATGTGGAGTCTCTTTTAGGTGGCGACTTATCTCTACATCTGCCCTCTCATACCATGTATCTAAATCTTTTGGGTTGAAAATATCAATTTTCCCTATTAGGTGTTTACCAAAATAGTCTTGAGGAACAATCTTATCAAACCTAAGAGAGTATGCTGTGGTGTATGGAGGCATGCCATAGGCAATATATTTTGCATCTGAGATTGCCTGATATATAGATGAATGTATTGGAGCATCTATAGATGCATCATTCCATCTGTAGTCTTTTTTGTGATAAAGTTTAATAAGAGAGTTCTCATCTAGTTCATCAAATATAGCATCTCTTTTATTTATCACAAATCTGTTGTACTCTATTTTTGCAGAGATTGATCCGTGAAAGACACCAAAAAAGTTCTTCCTAAACATAGAAAGAGATACCTTTGAGAGGTTTTTTATTGTAAAGTCATCCATGGGTTCTATTTTATCATAAAAATGTCTAAGATTATACCTTGACAAATATACACTCAATATACTATAATACATTCAGCAATCAATTTATTTGAGTGCTAAAAAATTGAAGAGGTCATCAAAAGTGGGAATAAACAAAAGGGAACTACTTTTAGAACAGATCATCAAAGAGTATATAAAAAATCCAGAGCCAATAGGCTCAGAATACCTAAAGATGCATCTAAACATAAAGATCTCATCAGCAACCATTAGAAACTATTTCAAAAAAATGGTAGAAGATGGTGAGCTTATGCAGGTACACATAAGTAGTGGTAGGATCCCAACTATAAATGCCCTAAAAAGCTACTGGAGAAGGAAGCTTTTGCCTCTTGACCCAATAGAGACTAAAGATTTAAACAGCGTAAAATGCTCCGCCAAAGAGGTTGGGCTATTTTGTGCAGTGAAGTTTTATAAGCCAAATAGATTCATAGATTTGATAAGAGTGGGTGAGAGATATCTCATTTTAGAGTTAGAAGATGGTGAGATTGTTATAAGCTACTCTTCAGCTATGGAGAGATTTTTGAGATCTCTTTTACAGATTGAGATAAGAGATTTAGAGAATATTGCCGCTCAAGTATGTGCAAATGAGCTAAAAAGTAAAATATCTCACTTCCTAAAAAGAGATGAGATCAACATAGGGGGAAGCGTAGAGCTTATCAATATGGCAAAAGATATAGACATAAATGAGCAAAAATTTGTAAATACAATAGAGGGTAGGATTGTTGAAAATATAGCTGATGGTATCTATTTTGAAAGTATCGTGCCATATGGTTACATGGCAATTAGACAAGACATCAAGACTAATGATTGCGAGGGTAAGATATTTTTCTTAGGGAAAATTTCGAAAAATTTCGAGGTATTTTACCAGATGATTGAAAATGATAGATTTGAGGAGGGTAGTATTGAATAAAGAAAACACAGAATTTGAAGAGGCGAAAAAAGATGAGCAAGAGGGTGCTCCATCTGAAGAATACAAAGAGGAGCCAGATAGCACAACTTCTGAAAATAGCGAAGAGAAAAGTACAGAAGAGAAGCTAAAAGAGTGCGAAGATAGATATCTAAGGGTTCATGCAGATTTTGAAAATGTCAAAAAGAGGCTTGAAAAAGAGAAGTATCAGCTTTTGGATTATGCTTATGAGAAGTTTGCAAAAGATCTCTTGCCAGTAGCTGATTCTTTGGAGATGGCTTTGCAATCACTAAATAATGAAAGCTGTGATAATGCAGAGTTGCTTGATAAGCTAAAAGAGGGCGTAGAGCTAACACTTGAAAATCTAAATAAGACATTCAATAAGCATGGAATCGAGCACATAAAAACAGATGATGGGTTTGATCCTCATCTACATGATGCAGTCATGAAAGTAGAGAGTGAAGAGCATGATGAGGGTGACATAGTCCAGCATCTACAAAAAGGTTATAAATACAAGCAGAGGGTTCTTAGACCTTCTATGGTTAGTATCTGCAAGAAATAATTTAAGTTAATAAGGAGAAAAAAAATGAGTAAAGTATTAGGAATAGATTTAGGAACAACAAACTCTGCTATGGCGATTTATGAGGGCAAAGAGGGGAAGATTGTAAACAACAAAGAGGGTAAAAACACCACTCCTTCAGTTGTTGCATTTACAGATAAGGGTGAGATTTTAGTTGGTGATCCTGCAAAAAGACAGGCTATCACAAATCCTGAAAAAACTATCTACTCTATTAAAAGAATCATGGGTCTTATGAGCAATGAAGACAAAACAGAAGAGGCAAGAAAGAGACTTCCTTATCATATAGTTGATAGAAATGGTGCATGTGCAGTTGAAATTGGCGGAAAAGTCTATACGCCTCAAGAGATAAGTGCAAAAGTTCTAATAAAAATGAAAGAGGATGCTGAAGCTTATCTTGGTAGTGAGATAACTGATGCAGTTATTACAGTTCCAGCATACTTCAATGATGCACAAAGAAAAGCTACAAAAGAGGCAGGAACAATAGCAGGTCTAAATGTACTAAGAATCATAAATGAGCCAACCTCTGCTGCTCTTGCTTATGGGTTAGATAAGAAAAATGCTGAGAAGATTTTGGTTTATGATCTAGGTGGTGGTACTTTTGATGTCACTGTTCTAGAGACTGGGGATAATGTTGTTGAAGTTTTGGCAACTGGTGGTGATGCATTCTTAGGTGGTGATGATTTTGATAATAGAATCATAGATTTCATAGCCAAAGAGTTTCAAAATGAAAATAGCATAGATCTCAAAAAAGATGTCATGGCTTTACAAAGACTAAAAGAGGCTGCGGAAAATGCAAAAAAAGAGCTTAGTAGTTCAACTGAGACAGAGATAAATCTACCATTTATTACAGCTGATGCAAGTGGGCCTAAACACTTAGTGAAAAAGCTAAGTAGAAGTAAATTTGAATCTCTAACTGATGACCTAATCGAAGAGACAATAGAGAAAATTGATGAGGTTATCAAAGAGGCTGGGCTTAGCAAAAGTGATATTGCAGAGATAGTTATGGTTGGTGGAAGTACAAGGATTCCAAAAGTTCAAGAGAGAGTAAAAGGGTTTTTGAATAAAGATCTAAACAAATCTGTAAACCCAGATGAGGTTGTGGCAATTGGTGCTGCTATCCAAGGTGGGGTTTTAAAAGGTGATGTAAAAGATGTACTACTTCTTGATGTCACACCTCTTTCACTAGGTATTGAGACACTAGGTGGTGTTATGACAAAAGTCATCGAGAGAGGAACTACAATACCTGTGAAGAAAAATCAGGTGTTCTCAACAGCAGAAGATAACCAACCAGCAGTATCAATCCATGTACTTCAAGGTGAAAGAGAGCTTGGAAAAGATAACAAATCTTTAGGTATGTTTGAACTAAGCGGAATCCCAACAGCCCCTAGAGGAGTACCTCAAATAGAGGTGACTTTTGATATTGATGCCAATGGTATCTTGACTGTTAGTGCAAAAGATAAAGCAACAAATAAATCACAAGAGATAAAAATCACTGGTTCAAGTGGCTTGAGTGATGATGAGATTGATGGCATGGTAAAAGATGCTGAAGCTCACAAAGAGGAAGACAAAAAGAGAAAAGAGGCTATAGAAGCAAGAAATCAAGCAGATGCTCTTGTCTATCAAAGTGAAAAATCACTAGGAGAACTAAAAGAGAATCTAGATCCAGCTGATAAAGAGAAGATAGAAGCGGCAATAAATGACCTAAAAGAGACACTCAAAAATGATAACGCAACAAAAGAAGAGATAGATGAGAAGGTAAAAACACTCACTGAAGCTTCTCATAAGTTAGCAGAAGAGATGTATAAGAAAAATGGCGCACAAGAAGGCGGAGATGCTCAAGGTGAGCAATCAGGTGAGAAGAAAAAGAGCAAAAAAGATGATGATGTCATCGATGCTGAAGTAGAGTAGATTTATAAATCCGCAGGGGCA
>JAABSR010000098.1 GCA_011390245.1 Campylobacterales bacterium | reverse complement strand
GTATGAGTTCCAATCACTACATCTATGCTACCATCTTGAAGTTTTTGGAGTGTGTCGTTTTTCTGTTTTGTTGGAACAAATCTATCTATTTTGCCAACCTTTATGCCAAACTCCAAAAATCTCTTCTTCAAAGATAAAAAATGTTGATGAGATAGTAGCGTAGTAGGAGCTAGAAATAGAGCTTGATATCCATTTTTTACAACTGTGTATATTGCATTCATAGCCACTTCTGTTTTGCCAAATCCAACATCACCGCTAAGAAGCCTATCCATAACCCTACCAGAGGAGAGGTCTCTATTTATCTCTTCTATGCTCTTTTTTTGATCATCTGTGTACTCAAATCCACTACTGTTTTCAAAAATCTCTAGTTCAGGGAGGCTAGAATCTACCTTTATGCCCTCTATCAGCTCTCTTTTTGCTGCAATTTTTATGATCTCACCTGCTATCTCAAAGAGCTTTTTCTTAACCTTATCTTTTAACTTTACAAAGCTACCTTTGCCAAGCTTATCAAGTATAGGTATCGAGCCACTATCTGCAATATATCTATCAACACTCCCTAGATTTTCAACTGGGACTAATAGTTTATCTTCACCTTGATAGGCTATAGAGACAAAGTCTCTTTTTGCTCCTAAGATGTTTCGTTTCACGATTCCTTCATAGATTCCAACACCATAATCTTCATGTACAACATAATCATGTGGTTTTAGCTCATCTATGATTATTGAGCTTTTTCTTCTCTTTTTTGATTTCTCTTCTCTGTTTAGAGAGACTATTAGCTCATCTTTTCCTAAGATATTTACTATTAGATTTGATTCTACTATTTTGTATTTTGTAGCATTTGGGTCTATGCCATATTGCTTTAATATCGCCTCATTTTTACTAAGGATAGTTATCTTTTTATCTTTGTGGAGCTTCAAAAATGTATCTATATCACTTGGTGTAAAATCCTTATACTCTAAAGTTTGCGGCACTTTTGGGAGGTTTAGGATAGTACTTTTTTCTATCTCATAGCTTCCAAAATCAAAAATCTCATCTATCTCATCTATAGAATCTTGGGTAAGTATTGGATTTAGTTTTTCAAGATAGCAAGTGGAGTACTCTTGAAGATGCCAAAGACCAAGAGAGGGGATATCTTTATAAAAGACATCATATTTAGAATCTTTTACTCTCTCTTCTAAAATTTTGTGTTTTTCCTCATCAAGCCCAAAAAAAGCAGGAAATATCTCAATACTCTCTAGCTCATCTTTTGAACACATCTGAGTGGAGAGATCAAACTCTCTAATGCTCTCTATCTCAACATCAAATAGTGAAATCCTAATAGCTCTATTTAGATTTATTGGGTAAATATCTATAATATCTCCACGAATTGAGACTTCACCCTCCACCTCTACAATATCTACAAAAGAGTATCCCCAGTAAAAAAGCTTATCTTTAAAAGCGTTGATATCAACTCTATCCCCAAAAAAAAGCTCTATCTTTTTATCTATAAGCTCAATAGTTGGAAGCTTGTGTAGAGCAGTTCTTATGGGAGATATGAGAACTTTTTTGCTCTTTTTTGAGGCGAAGAATCTATTTAGGTTGATTGAAATTTGAAATAGCTCATGTTGATAAGCTCTTAAATCATCTCCTATCTCTGCTCTAAGATCTGGAAACAAAAAAACATCATAGCCAAAAAACCTAAATAGATTTTCACACTTTTGTGCCTCTTTTGGATCTTTTGTGATTAAAAGATCATGTTTGAATTTAGTCTTTAATAGGTTGTATAGACTGCTTTGAATCAAGTGTAGCTTCTACCTTTTTAATGTCACTTTTAATTTTACTCTCCCCAATAAAATAGCCTTTTCTTTCTATGACTAACTCTTTGCTTGTGATTTTACCCTCTATCCTGCCCTGTGGCAAAATCTCCACCACATCACACTCACAAGACCCCTCATATTTGCCACTAACTATTAGCTTGCTTGCAAATATATCTCCTGAGACAAAACCACTCTTTCCAATAGTGACAAAATTTTTTGAGTTTATAACACCTTCAAACTCACCATCAATATGAAGATTGCAGTCTATATCTATTTGCCCATTGATTTTTGTTCCCGTTGCAATGATAGTGGTGCCTGTATTTCCATTATTCGATTTACCGTCGTTAGTAAAGATTGCCATTTTATCGTTTTCTCCTTCTCAAAGATAGCAGTATAGTTTTTTAGATTCCAGTCAATAAAAGGTTTAGGGTCAAGATGCACTCCAATAAACCTAATTTCATAATGAAGATGGGGACCGCTACTTAAGCCACTATTTCCACTTGTAGCAATTATATCTCCTTTTTTGACAAAATCACCTTTAGAGACTTTTAGCTTATCAAGGTGAGCATATATTGTTTTGAAGCCAAAGGCGTGAGTCACTTTTACCATATTGCCATAACCACCGCTATAACCTCTTGTGACATAATCTACTACACCATCTGCAGTAGCAAAAACAGGCGTCCCAATTCCTGCTCTAAGGTCAATCCCTGGGTGCGTCTCCCTTCTTTTTGTCAAAGGATGGGTTCTCACCCCATAGTGCGAGGTTACATGCATCTCCCTAAGAGGTTTTCCATTTGGTATGATTTGTAGTACGGTTCTCTTTTGTGCTCCAGTAATTGATGCTAGATCAACTCTCTCTTCTAGGCTCTTTTTTGGTTCATTTATACTGCTCTCAATACCAACAATACCCTCTAAATCCTCTATTTTGTCACTTATCAAGATAAGCTCATCTGTTTTCATCTTGATATCATTTGTAAGATCCATGTTTTTCTCTACCATGAGATTGTACTCATTTTCTATCTTATCTCGCTTCTCTTGAATATCCTCAAGCTCAAAAAGCAAAAACTTAATAGAGAGTGCACCAAGTACAAAAACTCCTATAAGGAAAAGGATAAAATATAGAATGATTTTTTTTATTATCTGATGGAAGTTGTAGTGTTTTGAACCTTCCACATCAGTTATTGTTATATAAAATCTATTTTTCAAAACCACTCCAAAGATATTTTTTTAGAAACTTCTCAACTGTAAAAAAAGAGCCAAACACATATAAGATATCATCCTCTATATCTATTTTTTCAACAATGCTATAGCCCAAATCTTTAGCTACTGCTTCTATCGTAGCACTTTTGCAAGCCCTACTTACAGAGCTGATATCTACTATAAATATTTTTTCAACCCTTTGTTTGAATATTTTAAGAACCTCATAGTAGTTTTTATCTTCCATCACCCCAAAGACCAAAATAGTCTCTTTGGATTCTATATTTTTCACCGCTTCAGTTGCTGCTAAGATATTGTGACCTACATCAATTTTGATATTTTCTCTAATCTTTTGCGATCTTGAATAAAGATCAAATTTTTTGATTGATTCTAAAGATGATTTAAATCCCAAATATTTTGCACCACTTAATGCAAGAGCTATATTTTGCACCTGAAAAGATGGCAGGTTTAGCTCTTTTTGATATCTCTTTATCAAAGATATCTCTTCATTAGCGAGGATAGTCCTTGCATCTAAAATCTCTATACTGTTTTGATTTTCTAGTGTTTGTGCTATCTCTTTGAAGGTATCCATATTTGGTTGCTCAAAAAAGATTCCAACACTCTTTATGCATCTTAGTTTTGTCGCAATAATGCTCTCTATCTCATTTCCTAAAAACCTCTCATGATCTTTGTGGATTGGGGTTATTAAAACAAGATCCCTCCTAAAAGAGGAAGTTGCATCAAATTCACCACCAAGTCCAGCCTCCAAAATAGCAATATCTAAGCTCTCAAAAGCCTTGTAAGCAACTAAAGTGCTATACTCAAAGTAGCTAAGATTTTCATACTTTTCTCTTATAAACTCCAAAGAGGCATGAACCTCTTCTAGCCTATCTTTTGAGATAAGAGCTCCATCAATCCATATCCTCTCTTCAAAATCCTTTATATGCGGAGAGCTGTAGTGACCAACTTTCAATCCTAAATCTTTCAAAAACCAAGCCAAAAATCTCCCAGTGCTTCCCTTGCCATTTGTGCCAATAATCTGTATAGCTTTTATCTCTTTAAAGTGCTCTTTTGTCTCACTCCAACATTTTGGGAATCTGTTTATATCAATTTCACAATACTCACTAGATTTGCTTTTTAGATAGTCAAAAAAGAGTGGAGATTTGCTCAAAAGCTTGCTTTAATCTGTAGATACAACTCTATTTCTACCACTCTCTTTGGCAATGTAGAGCCTCTCATCAGCTTTTTTGACAAGATCCTCTTTTGATAAGACTTCATCTCTATTAGCAACCCCACAACTAATAGTGATATTTAGCTGCAAGTCTTGATATACAAACTTGCTCTTTTCAACAAGCAATCTAATATGTTCTGCAAATACAACAGCACCTTTAGAATCTGTCTCTGGAAGAATTGCCAAAAACTCCTCCCCACCATATCTGCCTATGATATCTTCAACTCTTGCGTGATGAGTCATGATATTGCCAAAAACAGATAATATCTTATCACCAGCGTCATGCCCATATTTATCATTTACACCCTTGAAATGGTCAATATCAAAAAATACAACAGAGTATGCACTTTTGTGCCTTAAGTAGAGTCCCTCGATTCGTTCCATCTCAGTATCAAGGGCTCTTTTTGTGACAGTTTTTGTCAAAAAGTCTTCACTAGCCTCTTTTTTTGCCTCAACAAGATCGCTTTTTAAAGAGTTAATCTCTATTTTTAGTTTCTCTATCTCTTTTTGTTTTTTTGAAAGGTCTATGTTTAAATCTTCCACTTCACTATCAAGAGCTGAAGATATTTTTAGCAATCTACCCTTTAGTTCATCTGCATTGATTTTATCTGCATCAATATTGCCAAGCTCATTTTGGATAGCTTTGATATCTTTATGTCTTGAGCTATTTTGTTCTATGACTCTTAGGATTTTCAGAGATAAGATATCAGCTATTTCACCTATCTCTACAGCTTTTCTATCAGCCTCTTTTCTATCAAGTTCTACTCTTTTATTTACTACACTCTCTACTCTTTTTTTGAAATCTCTAGAGCTTATAATAGCTGTCTCTTTTTTTAATATCTCTAGTAGCTCTTCATTATCTTTTTTGATATCTTGAGAGATTGAGGGTTTAAGAAGTGTGCTAAAAATAGAAGATATATTTTTTGAAAACTCTTTTGGTATGTTTTTGTCCATATACGCTAAAAGCTCTTCTATTACACTTTTTATGCTATTTTTGTTGGGCTTGATGTATCTATCTACTTTATTTAGCCAATTGTAGTCTATCTTTTGATTTTGGACACTCCACTTATCTTTGAGAAAGATAACGCTATTTTTATCTTTTAGCGAGTTTACTTTAGGGATAGTATCTTTTGCTAAAAAAGTCACATCTTCATCTTTTAGGTTTTTTAGAGTGATTAAAAGCTCTTTTATAAGTAAAAGATAGCTAGCCATAAGCTCATCATGATCAAATTGATGGCTTGATTCTATTTTGGATGCCAAAAAGGTGATAAGCGAATCGATACTTTTTACTTTAGGGTTTGCTTTTATTAGGGATTGAATATCTTTATCTAGATTTTTGATGATGTTTTCAAACTCATAACACTCCTCTAGATTTAGATTCCCGCTTTTTGCCTCTTGGCAAAATATGCTCTTATAGACTAAAGGGGTGGCAATTCTTCCCTCTTTTTGGATTCTAATTAGTGTATTTTTTATAATCTCTTTAGTTGTCATTTTTATTTCCCATTGCAGAGATATTTGAGATAAATATCTCTAAAGCTTTGTGGCTTGCAAATTTAATAGCCTCATATCTGTTGCTCTCAGTTATAATAGATGCATTATCTACAGAAAAATCATACCTGCCATCATAACTCCTACTCATCTCTACCCCATCTCTATCATTATACCTAACATATATGCTAACAACTGCTCTATAGATAGAGACATATCCCTTCTCATCATAAAGAAGTGGTTTAAATTTTACATCATTTATTTTTATCTCTATTATCGAATCTGCTCTATCTCTATCCTCTAGCCTTGATTGAAATCGCTCAACAATCATTTGATTGAATATGTCATTTATATAGACACTATTTTGAGTATCCATAAGATCAATATCCACATCAACAAAAACACTTCCTTTAAATGAGCTTTTGTAGAAGGTGCTTGAGGGTTTATATCCACAACCTGAAAGCACAAGCAAGGAGAGGACTAAAGATAGAGCTTTGATTCTCATTTTATCACTATATTTACCAATTTTTTTGGTACGACTATCTCTTTTATAATCTCTTTCCCTTCAATCCACTTTGCACATTCACTTTTTGCACACTCTAAAATCTCCTCTTTGGTGGCCATAGATTGCATCTGAATTTCTGCTCTTTTTTTACCATTTATAGTAACCGCCATAGTAAGAGTATCGCTCTTTAGTGCATCTTGGTCTATATCAATCTCTTTTAGATTTTTTAACCCAAAAAGCCTATCTGAGATCTCATAGCTTACATGAGGGATGATTGGCTCTAAAATATTTGTAAGTATATAGTAGCCCTCACTCCAGATGTTTTGGTCGTTTTGTAGGTTTAATGCATTTAGTGCTTCCATACATGAGGCGATTAGTGTGTTAAAAGCAAAAGAATCTTTATATGTCTCTTTTGATTTTTTCAATGCTTCATACACCTTTTTTCTAGCCTCTTTTTGGTCGCTTTCTAGGGTTGAAGTCTCTATTTTTGGTAAGCTTTCACAGAT
>JAABSR010000009.1 GCA_011390245.1 Campylobacterales bacterium | reverse complement strand
AGAAGATCATCTCTCAGAACTACAAGAGCTAGAGAGCGATATTGATAGCAACCTAAACTATTGTGTACTATCTCTTGAGTTTAATCCAAAAAAGATTGAGAAATCCGCACATAAGATCAAAGACTATGGAAAAGTTTTGAAAAAATACCCTATTTATGATGAACTATCTATGCATCTTATTGAGCTAAGCGATGCCCTTCTTGCATACAAGCCTGATAGAGATGTAGATAATGTATTTTACTCATATATAGAATCATTTGTATTTACATTGATGTTTTGGAGAGAGCGGCTACTAGAAGAGAACAATGACCCAAATAGATACGATAAATCATTGATTTCAGATATAAAAACAATCATATCATTCACCAATGGAATCTATGAAGATAGTGAAGTAGAGTTTTTTTAGAGGTGGCAAAATTCACAAAAGGATACAGTTATGAGTCAACAATTCTTAGATAATGATCTAGATTTTATAAAAACAGTACTCAATGATTCTAATGAAAATTTTTATATTGTAGATTTAGAAGATTACGGGTTAGTCCAGATAGATGAAAAACCAACTTGCAACAAAATATCAAAATGCTATAGTGCTATCTACGGCCTTGACAAAGCTTGCCATGAGTGTCTAAATAGATTTTTGGCAAAAAAGCTTGATAAAACTGATAAAACTATCAAACTCAAAAAAGAGGTATATGACCATAAAAATAACAAATGGTATATTCGTCGCGAAAAGGCTTTCAAAACACCAAGTGGCAAAAAATATAAGCTGGTCTTTAAAAATGATATTACAAACTCAAAAAAATCTACTAAAAAATTAAAAATTGATAGCCATAAAAACAAAAAATTGGATGAGGTGTTAATAGATCAACTTCCTGATGCATTTGTTATAGTTGACCAAAGTGGAACTATCCTAAAATATAATAATAAATTTGTAAGACTGCTATCTGGTGAAAGTACATCTAATTATTCATATCAAGAAAAAAATATTTTAAATAAAAATATCTTCAAATTTATCAAAAATAGAGACAAGGGTATTTTTAGAAGAATGTTTGAAAATAGAGACAATACTATGACTATTGGAATCATTAATCAAGAGAAAAACATTCTAAAAACAAGAGTAAATATTCAAAAATATAATGATCTCTACTATATCATCATAAGAGATAACACTACTTTTTTGGCAGATAATGAGATAGATTCTAAGCTACAAAAGCTTGCTACTATGGGAGAGATGGTTACCTCCATAGCACACCAATGGAAACAACCTCTAAATGTTCTAAATCTATCTACCTATCTTTTGGCTGAAACTGAAAATATAGATGATAGAAAAGAGCTATACACTAAAATAAGTGAAATTATAAATAGTATGTCAATGACGATAGAAGACTTTAGGGAGTTCTACAGACCAAGTAAAAAATCTGAGCTTTTTAGTGCAAAAGATGCTATACACACTTCTACTAATATGCTAAAAGCTAGCCTTACCAATAACCATATCAGTTTAAATATTGAAATCGGTAATGATTTTAAATTGGTTGGTAAAAAGAGTGAGTTTATACAGGTGTTGATGATAATTTTCAATAATTCTATTGATTCTTTAAAATTAATCGACGATTTTGATATGAAAAAAATTCAAATCACGATTGATAATAATTCAATCTCAATCAGAGATTGTGGTGTTGGTATAAGTAAAAAAAATATTTCTAAAATTTTCAATCCAACATACACAACAAAAAAAGATGGCACAGGTATTGGACTCTATATGGCAAAAAATATCGTTGATAAAATGAAATACTCTTTGAAGGCAGTAAGGCACGATATTGGTGTAGAGTTTATCATAGAATAGAAAACTTTTTTAGCTTTAGCATTATTTTCAAACTATAGATGATAAATTATATCATCACTTCTATGATAAAACATGCTCCCTCTTTATTGTTTTTGACCTCTATTTTTCCTCCAAAGCTCTCTTCTATTATCATCTTGGACATATAGAGACCTATACCACTTCCATTTTCACCCTTTGTAGTTATGTCGCTATCAAAGACTCTATCTATGATCTCCTCTGGTATTCCTCCGCCATTATCACAAAAGCTAATAACCACCCTATCCTCTTGCCTTTTTGCTTCTACTACTATATCTCCGCTACTTTTGCCACTACTTTTTATAGCATCTCTTGAGTTTGCTAGGAGATTTAGGATGACCTGTTTTAGTTCATTTGAGATACCTACTATTTTTATCTCTTCTGGAACTCTATTTGTCACTATGACTTTGGCGATTTTGAGTTGTGGGACTAGCATACTTACTACATCATCTATCTCTTTTTTTAGCAATAACTCTTTTTTTATTTTTGTTGGTTTGAAATAATCTTTGAAGCTCTTCATAGTTTTTGTCATGAAATCAATACTAACTACAACACTATCTATATCTTCTGTTATTGAGCTCTTTTTTTTCTCCTCTATCTCTATATCTTTCATCTCTTCCAAAACAGACATCACGCCTAGAGAGATGACAGAGAGTGGCTGACTCCACTGATGAGTTATGATTCTCATCATCTCGCCCATGATAGCCATCTTTGATTGTTTGAGTAGGAGTTGCTCTTGAGTGCTTATCTTCTCTTTTTGATTTTCTATAGTCTCTTTGGCTCTCTCCTCCTCTTCTCTTCTATATTTCTCTAGCTCTTTTTTGTTGTTTATGCTTAGAGAAATTCTATATAGTGTCTCAAGAAGTTGCTCTCTTTTTATTGGTTTTATTATGTATCCATCCACCCCAAGATCAATAGAAGTCAAAAAATAGTCCATATCGCTATGAGCTGAGAGCACGACGATTGGAATCTCTCTATCTATAGCCCTAATCTCCTCAATCATCTCTAGCCCATTCATATATGGCATTTTGATATCTGTGATGATTAGATCACACCCTAGCTCTTTGAACTTTATAAGCCCCTCAGCTCCATCTTTGGCAACTTCAAGCTTTTTGAATATTGGCTTTAGCATAGATTCTATGACATCCCTTGATTGCTGCTCATCCTCTACATATAGTAGCTCTAGTTTTCTACTCTCTTTTGAAAGTGCTTTGATATCTACTAGAGCATTTTTGCTACCTCTGCTCATCTTCATCTCCTTTTGAACTTAAAAGAGCTGGTTTACCGAAGTAGTATCCTTGTGAGTAGTCGATATCTAGCTCCAAAACCCTCTCATAAACGCTTTTATCGCAGACAAATTCTGCTATAACTTTTGCTCCTAGATTTTTTGCCATTGTTGTTATTGTTTTTGCTATCTGGTAGCAGTTTTTATTGGTATTGATATCTTTTATAAAACTACCATCTATTTTTATAAAATCCACATTTAGCTCTTGAAGTCTATAAAAGTTTGATCTCTCACTACCAAAATCATCTATTGCCAGTTTAAATCCCATGGATTTTAGCTCTTTTAGCTGCTCTAGTGCATCTTTGCTTCCTTGTGCGCTGATATTTTCTAAAATCTCTAGCACTACTCTATTTGGATTTATATTACTATTTACAAGCTCTTTTTGCAGATACTCTATGAGATATCCCTCTTTAAGGTCATTTTCTGTTATGTTTAGAGAAAACTCCACATCTCTATCTTTTAGCTCTTCAAAACTCTTCCTTATCATCACTTTTGTTATATTTGGTAGCATGCCTACAAGCCTTGCTGGATCTATGAAATAGTTTGGGGTTATGATTCTGTTCATATCTACAATCCTAGCTAGTGCCTCATATTTATGAATTTTATTTGTTTTATTATCTATTATTGGCTGATAATAAGGGGTTACAAGATTATTCTCTAGAGCATATCTAACCTTCTTAAACCACTCGATATTGCTCTTTTGTTTCACTTGAAGTTTTGATGTTGTAGAGTATGTATGATATCTATTTTTGCCTATTTCTCTTATCTCTTTCATGGCTATATGAGCATCTACAAGCACCTGCCTACCTTTGCCCTCAGCTATTCCAATAGTACAAGTGACTCTGACATCCACATCCTCTATATCAAAAACATGAGAATCTAGTTTTTTGTTTATAGAACCTGCAAACTTCTCTATGTGATCGGCACTAGATTCTAAAAACAAAAAGACCATCTCATCTGAAGCCAATCTATACAGAGGTACACCCACTACCTCTTTGATACTCCTTAGAAAAAGAGCAATCTCTTTTAGTAGCTTATCACCAAAATCGTAACCATAAGTAGAGTTTATATGATCAAAATTATCTAAGTTTATTAGCAAAATAGCACAGTGGGTATTGCTAAGTAGGTCTATACTTAGTTTTGTTTTGTTGTGAAGTCCAGTAATATCATCTGTTACTAGGCTGTTTTCAAGCTCTAAACTCCTCTCTATGAGTCGTCTCTCTATCTCATCATGATAACTTCTCTCCAATTTTTGGCTATTTATAAGATATATGGCTTTCTTTAGAGAGGTAAAAAGTTTTTTTGCGACTATTGGCTTTATGATAAATCCATCAACTCCAATATCTATCGCTTTTGAGAAGTAGGCTATATCATTGTGAGCTGAGAGGATTAGTATATGCTTTGAAGAATCTATCTCTTTTATAGCCTCTGTCATCTTTAACCCATCCATATTTGGCATCTGGACATCTGTAAGCACTAAATCTACTTTTGATGAGTGCTTTTTGAAAAGATCAAGACCCTCTACTCCATCACCTGCTACAAAGACCTCTTTGAATATCATCTCCAAAATATCTAACACTTGAGTTCTTGCATCAACATCATCCTCTACATAAAGTATAGAGTAATCCTTTGCTATCTCTTTTAATGATTTTAGATCTTCCATCAATTCTCCTTTTTGCTCATAGGGATTTCTACGATAAACATAGCTCCCTCATCTTCATTTTCTGCCCTTAGTGAGCCACCAAATGACTTATCTATAATTGTTTTACTCATATATAGTCCAATACCAGTTCCTTTGTTTGTCTCCTTGGTGCTAAAGTATGGATTAAAAATCTTATCAATAACATCAGCAGGAATCCCACCAGCATTATCTTCTACTTTTATCTCTACCAATTCTTCATCTCTAAAAAGAGAGCTTTCTACTTTTATGTATGCTCCCTCTATATTTTTACTCTCAAATGCATCTCTAGCATTTGCTATGATGTTCAAAAAGACATGTTCTAGCTCATTTTTGTATCCATAAATAGTGATATCCTCCTCTATGTTTAGTTCAAATGATATATTTCTATTTTTGAGCTGTGCTCCTAACATTGTGTCAATCTTTTCAAATATCTCTTTTAGATTAAAGTTCTCTTTCTCTTTTGAAGGTTTAAAGAAGTTCATAAAATCGTTGATAGTATCAGACATCTTTAGGCATTGATTTTCTATAAAAATAGAGCTATCATCCACTATCTTTGCATCCAAACTTCCAAGTTCATAGGAAAACCTAATCTTCATTGCAGCTGCATTTATAGAGTTTAGTGGCTGTCTCCACTGATGAGCTATAGCACCAATCATATCTCCCATCTCTGCCATTTTTGCCTGTTGAAGCATCAGCCTCTCTTGCTCTTTTTGCTTCTGCTCTAACTTTTTTAGTTTTGAGATATCTTCTAAAATCAAAAGTCTATACTTCTCACCTTTTTCATTTTTGATAATCACTGAAGAGCCAAAAACTACAACTTTTTCACCATTTTTGCTCTCTAGAGTATATTCACTCTGCAAATCAATCTCATTGGCAAAATGGTTCTCATGTGCTTGCATAGCTCCCTCTTTGCTACCTTTTTCCAAGTAGTCAAAAAACTTCTCACCATTTAGATCTTTGCTTTTATGTCCAATCATAGATGAGAATCCTCTATTTGCCTTGATAATAAAACCATCTCTATCCAAAAAGCAAATACCAGAGCCTGCCTTTTTGAAAAGCGTCTCAAAAAGCTTCCTCTGCTCTATTTTCTCCTGCTTTAACAAACTCTTCTCACTTATATCTTCTATAGATAAGATAGTAAGATATCTATCATGTTCAAAATAGCTATGAGTAGTAATTTTTATAGGCACCTCTATATCATTTGCTTTTATTTTATAAGTAGTGGATGGATTCTCCCTCTCTTTAAAAAGAGAGATTATCGATTCTTTTTCATCTACTGGCTCTAGAAGCGAAGATATCTCACAAGGACTATTTATTATCTCTTCTCTAGTTTTGCCAAAAATATCACATGCTGCTCTATTTATCTCAGAAAGTGCATAACACTCTTTTTTCTTATCATACTCTAGCACCACTATTGCATCTATGATATTTTCAAAAAGCTCCTTGTATCTTAGCTCGCTCTGCTCTCGCTTTTGGGTCTCTAGGTTTGCTAACTCAAAAAGCTCCTCATTTACTCTCTCTATCTCTTTTTTGAGAAACTCATTTTTTGTTATATCTATTGAGATTCCAAGAAGCATATTCTCCTCTCTTGGATATTTCAAATCAAGGAGTGGAATCTTTACTGTCTTATAGATTATGTTCTGATTTAGGAGATGGTGAAACACAAACTCACTATCTATGATTAGCTCCTCTTTTTTATCCAGAACATATCTATCTTGTTCAAAAAATCTATTTGCTATTTCAGGCTTTAAATCAAGCTCAAAATCACTTCTACCTACTATCTCAGAGAAGCTTTTTACACCTAAAACATCTCTAGTCTCTTTGTTGGCAACCAAATATCTGCTTTTGCTATCTTTTACATATATTGGAGCTGGAATCGCATCAAGAACTTTTTCCAAAAAGAGACTCTGATTTGATATCTCCTTTTCCAAAAGAAGCTTCTCACTAATATCTTGTGCATTTAGTAGCAATATCTCTTTGTCATTCTCTTTTAGCTTCTGGATTGAGAGCCTCACATCATATCCACCACCTTTAGAATCCTTGAAGTAGGTAAAGATGATTATGAGCTCTCCACTCTTTTTGGATTCTATTTTTCTTGTTAGTTCCTCTCTACTCAAATCAGGTGCTATTGAAAATAGATCTCTTCTTAAAAGCTCCTCTTTTTTTAGTTTAAGTTTTTTACAACTCTTCTCATTTGCCAAAATAAACTTAAAATCTTCACCATCGCAGACAAATATCTCATGATTTGACTTCTCCAAAATCTTTCCAAATCTATGTGTTTTAGCCCTTGCGATTTCAGTTTTATAGAAAAGATACAATATCATGACAAAAAAGATTGCTGAGGAGAGAGATCTGTAGATATAGTCATTATAGATCTCCCTATATGCCAAAAGTTTATTGATAGATACCATATAACCCTCATAACCATGAACCTTGTGTTGAGGAGTAATACAGATATTTTTGGAGAGTTCTTTTGAGTATTTGCACTGCTCAAGACTCATTTTTATAGCATTTTGTAAATCACTATCCTCTTCTATAAAAGCTATATAATCTCCATAGATTCTACTATTTTCACTCCTGCCATCTTTGTAGCAGTATGCTCCCTCCAAAACCCCAACGCACCCACTATCTAGCTTGCTTCTTGGATCTAAAAACTTACTATCAAAAAGCAGAAGTATATCTCCGCCAAAAACATCTCTAGAAGGATTTAAAACATCCTTGCTATCTATCACAAACTCCACAAAACCTACAAATGTACCCTGGAAAAAGACCCTCTCTACATAGTGAAACTCTCCATCCCTATCTATAAAAAAATCTCTCTCATCTACATCTAAAAATCTCTCTTTTGTTGGCTCTATATACTCTCCATCATCTCTATTTAAGACTAAAATAGAATTTAGCTTATCTGTATAAAACCTCAAACTCTTCAAGCTACTTTCTGTTGAAAACAAAACTGGAGAAGCTAGAGAGTATAGAAGCTCTCCATGTGAACTCTCAAGAGTTGGAGAAGCAGATGCACTTTTTAGTGCTTTTTTGAAAGCATAATCACTAAACACCTCACTAAAGAGAAGTCTAGATTCTTGAAAAGCTTTAAGTTTTGAGTTGTTGTAGTAGTTTTTGCTCTTCTCTAAGTCTAGATTCTGATAGATTTTTAGCCTATCCTCATAAGAGTTGTGAATATAAAAACCAACTATAAAAAAGAGGCATATCACCAAAAGATATGCTGGATATCTCTCCAGACAGATACCTAATCTCATCACCTCTGTTTTCCTACTTTTATTTTGACAAAAAGAGATCAATCTCTTCTATAATCTTATACATGCTCTTATCACTTCTAACATAAGATAGCACCTTTCTAAAATTAGGTATATACTCAGTAGGGATTCCCAAAAAAAGATCTCTTATCTCTTCTATCTTCTCCACTCCTAAGGAGCTTCTACAAACTATAGGTGAATTTGGAATATCATCTGATTTCCAGATAATTATATTGCTATCTTTATCGATTTTGCCCTCTTTCATGAGCTTATTGTAGCTTCCATCACTTCCAAAAGAGAGATCTACTAAGCCATTTTTTACGGCTAGCTGGGATGAGTCGTGATTCCCCAAAAAGAGACTCTTTTTAAACTCTTTTGACTTATCAATACCAGCTTTTTCCATATAAAAACTTGGTATCGCATATCCAGAAGTTGAGCCCTCATCCGTAAAACCAACTACTAGCTCTCTATCTACGCCTTCTAGTAGCTCTTTTAGTCTCTCCATACCTTCATAAGAGCTAAGTGCATCTTCTATCTTTAGCTCTTTTGCAAGTTTGGGTGTTGCCACTAGATATGATCTATATGAAAATCTGCCACCTTTTACCATCTCTGTGACGATAGGATCAAGCTCTACGATCTTGTTTGCCAAAACATAGGAGAAGGGTCCCATCTTTGAACAATCTACTCTATTTTCAGCTATATTTTTGATAGTCTGACTATAGTCCTTTGCTACTACTAACTCTAAGCACTTATTGCGTTCACTCTCCATCCAAGAGCTAAGCCTAGTAAAATCTTCTCTAATATTCTTGCTATCCTCATAAGGCACTATTCCAAATTTGAGGCATTCACTATTTGCAATTGAAAATTGAAAAAAAAGGAGTGTATATATGGAGTAGAGCAGTATCGATCTCATCAATGTTCCTTTTGAAGATATATAAGCTAAATATACACTCAATAAGAAACAATATGGTGACTATAATCTATTTATAACTATTACAAAGAATTACCTACTAAAATATAATTAATATCTTTTAAAGATAAAAGAATCTCAAGAATCTAACCAATTTTTATTGCTATCTAGCTCATCAATATCTTGTCCTATCTCTTTGTATAGATTCCAATAATAATCGACGAACTCTAGAGGTTTCAAGCTTTTTGGTTTATAAAAACCATCTACTTTTTTGAGATATCTAAAGAGAAACTCACTAGCATCTTTTTTTTCTAAATAGTGCTCTATAAGTTCACTATACCTAGTGATATAAGCACTCTTTAGCTCTTCATATTTTTCAAATCTTATTTTTATCTTTTTAGAATCTTCCAAAAACTCTATAGCTCCAACATCAAAAAGTATATCTAGATGCAGTAGCCCCTCGCAGTAGTATGGCAAGACCTCATTTGTATCCATCCATGCTATAAGTTTTATGGATCTTTTGATTAGATCTAGCATGACATACTCTTTGAGTGTCTCATCTTCACTCAACATGTAAGCTACCAAGCCACCAGTAGTTGCTTTGAACTCCTCTATATTTTTAAACTCTCCGCTTCTATTCATAGCTATCTCACTACTATCATCCACCCATAAAATATGCCCAAACTCATGACCAATAGTTGAGATTTTATATACTTCATGCCATATCTGCTCTTTTTTGAAGATTAGCTCTTTGCTTTTTTCTACTATCTCCTCTTCAAAAACTTCTCTCTCTAGCTTCATAAAAGGCTTTCTTTGTGTACTCTCTAGTACTCTATCAGGAAATGCAAAAATCTTCTTGCCATGTATATTAGAGACAAATCCATCATTTGGGACAACTTGAGCAGAAAAGACTCCATTCATCTCAGCACCATAAAAAAGTGCAGGTGCCCCAATATAAAGTTGCACTTGATCTATCGCCTTTTTTGCAAATGAGACTACATCATCTCTATTTGTACTTCTTTGCTTTTTTGCTAGCTCATCTTGCATTTGCAGTATGCTATTTTTTATGTCATCATTTTGAATATATTTTGGATTTGATACCCTCAAATCCCACTCTGGAGCTACTGCTTTTAGATATCCATCCTCATAATATTCAAGCGGATGTCCAATCTGTAGAGGTGTCTTTATCTGCATCCATTTTATATCTACCTCTCTCCAAAGTTTGATCAGATTTTTGAGATCTGTGCCCAAAAATGCAGCCTTGATACTCACTAGATACTCAATAAACTCTCTTTTTTGAAAAAACACTTCATCATCTCTTTTTGAGATCTTATCTATGCAGATATCTATGGCTTCTACAATCAAGCCTACCTCTTTGAACTTTTGAAAGTAGCTTAGAATCTTGGCATCACCATCTTCACCACTCAAAACATAGTAGCTTCTCTCATCAATCTCTTTGATATCACTTCTATTTAACACAGAGACCACAAACGCTAAAGCATCCTCTTTTTTCTCAAACCTCTCTTCAAGCTTACTATTTACATCATCTATAATGTGTGCATTCCAAGCTTCAAAAAAAGCACAAAAAGCCAAGCCTATGATGTGGATTCCTTCTATTAGGTCAACATAAAAAGGTGTTAGGAGATTCTCCTCTTTTAGCTTCTCTATAAGATCACTATTGAGTTTTATGTAGTAATCCCTTGTGAGCTTATATGCTCTATTTTTTACCTCTACTATTCTCTTTTTTTCAAAACCCTCTTTTTTCATAACTTGCACAAAAGAGCTCTCTTGAAGGGATGTAAATCTCAAGATAAGAGCCAAAAGATTTGCTTTATTAGGGGTTAGTCCGCTATCCTCTAGAAAAGATAGAAGCTCCTCTTTTTTTTTGCTCTTATTGTCATCTTCTAAAAGATCATATAGCTTACACACCTCTCTATCTCTTTCCAAGATAAGCTCATAAAACCTCTCCAAATCCCTACTAAATTCATCTCTGCTTTTCAAAATACTATAAGCCTCTCTCTTTTTTTACCTCTTCATAAGCTGAATTTATCTCTTGCAGTTTTCTTGTAGCAAGCTCTATAAAATCATCCTCCAAGCCTTTTCCCCTCATGATATCTGGATGATATTTTTTTACAAGCTCTCTATATTTTTTCTTCACATCTTCATCGCTATCTTCTCTGCTTAGACCAAGAATTCCATAGGCTTCATCACTACTTTGAACTTTTTTCTTTCCATCTTTATAAAACTTATCAAACTCATCATAGATTTTGTTGAAATCCTCATTTGAAAGCTCAAAAAATGCAGCGATATCTATTATGATGTCTCTCTCTTCATCACTAAGAACAGAATCAATATAGGCGATATTTAGCAAAAATTCCATAACTTTTACTCTTTTGTAGTACTCGCCCTTTGTAACTTTTGAAAACTCTAAAGCTAGCTCCTCTACATTATCGCTTCTATCTTTCTCTTCGGAAAAGATTTTTTTAAGCTCTTCTCTAGCTTCAGCTGGATCTGGAAAATCACGACTCAAATCATTTAGCGTGTTAGAGACAAGCTCAGCTTCAAGCTCACTCACTGAACCATCTGCTTTTGCAACCTTTGCCATGAGAGCTATTATTAGCTTATACTCTTTATAAGTTGGTGAGGTATCTTTTTTTATTGATTTGAAAAATCCAAACTCCTCTCCGCTACTTTTGCTGCCAAAACCACCGCCTCTACCAAATCTCTCTTTTGAGCTACTATCTCTTTGGTTATTTCCTCTACTGCTATTATTTTCAAATTTGTGGTGAGGATTTTGTATATAACCTTGAAATGACTTAAAAAGATAGAAAAAAATTACGCCAATTATTACTACTAATATTATCTCCATGACTAACCTTTTTTGCTAAAATTTGTAAATATAAGTATTATACACATAAAAGGTTTTGGGATGGATGAAAATAGCAAAAAAGAGTTAGCCTCACTAGAGCTAAAAATTTATGAACTAAAGAATAGAGTAGAATTTTTAGAGGAGCAAAATGAGCTTTCAAAATCGGAAATGGAAGAGAGATGTGAATATTTTAGCGATGAAATATCCAAACTAAATAAAAAAGTGGAGATAAGTAGGATCATCTTTTTTATCATCATCATTGGAATCATGGTGATAATTTTTAGAAATTTTATATTTTAGATAGATGATGAGCAGAAAATAATATTTCTCATAGGTCTCTTTTTTTCTTGGTTGTAGGGAGATTGTGTGCTATCCATCCATTTATGCCAAATGTGACATTGTATGTTTTGCCATAGCCTAATTTTGCAAGCTCTCTTGCAACTACTCCGCTTCTGATACCACTTCTGCAAATGAGCAATATCTCACTATCTTTTTTTACGCCAGCTTCTTGTAGTTCTCTCTCAAATCTTGCCATATCAAGTTTATTATCCTCATCAAAAGAGACTTTTTTGATACTACCCTCTATCACTCCTGTATCTTCCCACTCTTTTGGTGTCCTAACATCTACAAGAATCGCACCTTTTTTTAGAAAAACATCTATGTCATCATATAAAATTATCTTACCCATGTAAACCCTCTAAAAAATATCAACTTCAGATAATAAGAGTTCCTCTTTTGGTTTGCCAATATAAAAGCCTTGAGAATAGTCTATCCCCATATCTGTGATAATATCCAATACCTCTTTATTGTGGACAAATTCAGCAATAACCTTCATGTCCATAGTTTTCGCAAAATTTGCAATAGCTGAGGTTATCTTGTAGCTATTTTCATCTTCTACTACACCTTTTACAAAAGAGCCATCAATCTTTAGATAGTCAGCATTCATGAGCATTATACGGCTAAAATTTGATGACTTTGAGCCAAAATCATCAATTGAAATCTTAAAGCCTAAATCTTTTAAACTCTTTATCATCTCTAGAACTTTTGAGTTTTCGTTTATACTAATCTCTTCCAAAACCTCAAAAGATACACGATTTGGCTCTATTTTGAAATATTTAGCTCTGTTTTCTATATAACCTACAATATCGTCACTTTTCATATCTTCTTCAGAGAGATTTATCGAAAAATTTAGAGAATTTTTAGAAAATAATTCAAATGATTTTTTTATTATCTGTCTTGTTATAACACTTAGCATCCCAATCTTTTTTGCTTCATCCAAAAACTGATCTGGAGATACTATATTTTCACCATCCTTTAACCTTACAAGAGCCTCATAACTATATATTTTTTTGCTTCTATTATCAAATATTGGCTGGTAACAAACTACTAACTCATTATTATCAAGACTCTTTTTGATTCGATTTATTATCTTTGCATCTACTCTCTTTTTTTGGCTTCTAGCCTCTAAATCAACACTCTCCACAATACCAAAAATTTTACCACTCTCTTTAGAATCTTCTAAAGCAATAAGTGCCCTCTGAAGCAACTCTTCGCCATGTCCAGTAGATATGCCATATCCAAAAATGGGTCTAAAAGTCTCCTCATCGTATATCTCAAACTCATGCTCCTCTTTAATGACCTCAAAAAGATTTACTAAGTGTATCGCCTCTTGAGAAGTTGAATTGGCTTGAAATATTGCAAATTTAGACTCTGAGATTTGGAAAAGCTTTGAGTTTGGAGGCTTATATAGCTCAAAAAAACCTGCAACTGCTTTTATTACCTTTACAAAAAGCTCTTTTTCATACACAGTTTGAAGGTCATTATAGTTTTTTAGCTTTATTACAACCAAATATCCAGATGTTGAAGAGATAGTTGCATGAAGTTTATCAATATTTGGAAGATTTGTAATCTTATACATCTGCTCTACATCAATTCTTCTCTTTATGCACTCCAAAGTATCATCTATCTTCTCATTGGTAATAGGCTTTATTATGTAGCCCTCAACCCCAACATTTATAGCTTCGATTATCATTTTTGTATCATTATGTTCTGTTACAAAAATTGATTTTATTCTTGGTGAGTAGATCTTTATCTTTTTGACTAGCTCCACTCCGCCCATCTCACACATATTCATATCTGATATCACTATATCAATAATCTCTTTGTGATTCTCAAATATAGAAAAAGCCTCTTCTCCATTTTTTGCATAAAAAATATCTCTAAAAATTTCCTTTAGATACCCTATAACCAGCTCTGCAGATTTAGAATCTTCTTCTGCATATAGCACAGTTAGTTCTTTGAAGTCCTCAAAATTTCTACTATTTTTTACTGCTTGTGGCAAACTATTTGGCAAGCTTTATCTCCTTAATCATCCATATCCATTTGATGAATATAGATCCATCATCATCTCTTCTTTTGCCATAATCAGGATAGACAATCTTCAAAGGACCATAATCTGCAGGGTCAATAAATTTTCCATTCATCTTACAAACAACAACTATTCTTTGAGCATCCCACTCACCTTTGCTAAATTCTGATACATATCCATCAGCTGCTCTAATAGTGACTTTCTCAACCCCATCATCTCCAAAATAGTCAATAAAATCTTTTAAATAAACTCCACTATACTCAACATCTCTCTCTAGATATGGATCATACATCTGAAAATTTTTCAACCCAATTTCTAAAAGATCTTTAGCATTTAGTGACATGGGCTTGCCTGATTTTGTTGTTCCTACAAGCTCAAAAGACTTTAGAGTGCTATTTGCAAACATAAGTAGAGGTACAAAAATAGCTAAAAAAAGAAAAGTAGGTACTCTTTTCACAACAAATCTATCTATCTACAAGTTTACTGGAGGTAGTGATAACTCCTCACCTAGTTTCGCATAAGATTTACCAACTCTACCTATGTTTGAAAGCTTGAAATTAAGCTCATCATCAACTATATTTTCATCTACATAGACACTATCAACTCTTAAAATTATAGGAATGGTTTTACTTCCCTCTATCTCTACTGTTTGCATATATGAACAAAATAGAGCAACTTTTCCTCCTGCTACCATCTCAGGATATCCATCTATTAAGCTGATAGTCTCAATATTTGCATATTCTGCCTCACTCACATCATACTCACAAGATTTTGAGCTAGCATGCATCTTCTCTAGATTCTCCAACTCTACAAAGTTTATGGTTGCTTTTTTGGTATCTAAAATATTTCTGAGTGTATCTTTTGGTCTATTTTTATCTTTTTGTCCTATAGAGACTACAACGCATGGAGGCTCACTAGATAGAGGTGTAAAGTAGCTAAATGGTGCAATATTTAGAGAGTTTTTGCTATTTGTACTAATCCATGCTATAGGTCTAGGTATTATAGCTTGAGACAATATTTTATACCTACTAGTCTCATCTAATTTTGTAAAATCTACTATCATATCTTCTCTCCTTAATTTAGATTTGTGGGCTTAGAATAGTTTTTGTTGCCTCCTCTAAAAGCACAGTTGCATAGGCTCCTTTTGGAAGAAAAAAGCTTATCTCACCCCAAAAATTCTCCTCTTTGTACTCAAAAGTGATATCTTCTGGAAATATCCACGCATATCTCCTAGATCCACTTTCATTGATGATCTCATCTATGTACTCTTTTTCTAGCTCATACGCAAAATTTTTTGATATCTTCACCCTCTTGCCACACAAAAGTCCAGTAGGTGATATCTCTTTTCTAAAAAATCTCTCACTCTCAACATCTAAATCCTCAGCATAAAAAATCTTGCCAAATGGATAGTGTTGCATCAAATCGCCTTCAAAAACTTTAAAAAATGCACTCTGTTTTTTTAGCTTCTCTGCTAGTTCTAGCTCAATATTTAGAGCAAGAGAAGACTCTTTTGGTTCAAATTCATCCAATATTTTTGACATCTCAACTCTTTTTTGAAGCCAGTTATTAAAAAGATATGATTGATAACTACTTAGTAAAAAGGTGGATTTTTTTCTATCTTTTAAATTTAACTCACCACTTGCTATTTTTTTACCTAGCTCAAAATTGTCTCCATCATTTCCGAACCTCTGATATCCAAAATAGTTAGGAATGCCCTCTTTTGATATCTCTTTTAGAGCTCTGCTTAGTTTTTTTGCATCTACTGGATTTAGCTTTTTGATACGGATAAAAAATCGATTACCCTTTAAATGTCCAATCCTTATCTTATTGTTGTGATAAGTTTTGGATAGAATCTTAACTCTCTCATCTTCGATTCTACTACAAAATTCCTCATATTTCCTTGGTATAGATATATATTGTCTGCTAAGAGACTTTTTGTCTTTCAAGCCAGCATAACCTATAAACTTTGGATGAAGATTTATCTCTTTTGATATTTTTTTAATAAGTTCATCAGTAGTAATATTCTTTTTTCTTATATTGATTATTAGATGCTCTCCACTACCGCTAAACTCATACAAAGGCACCTCATCCACAACAAAATCATCACTACTTTGTTTGAAATAAAAATATATTGGTGCATGATTTAAAAAAAAGACCCTATTCAAAATATTACCTTTATTGATGATGTGGCTTACAATATGATCTAAAGCGACCCCTCAAAGCTATTGCTACTCTTTTTAGAGTTACCCTATTTTTTCTTGCAATCCTCTTGATTGCATTTTGATCTTTTCTCTTGATAGAAAAAAGCACCTCATACTCTTCACCACTACAACCAATCCTCTTATCAAAAGAGCTAAAAAACCTAAACCCTACTCTATTTATTTTGGATAGTCTCTGCAACTCAAAAAATAGTCCATCTGAAATATCCATAGCAGAGCTAAAAAACCTTGAGGCTTCATAGAAAAATTTTGGATTTAAAATTGGCTCTATCATCTTAGATCTCTTTAGGTTCTCTCCTGAAATCAGTCTCTTCAAATCCTTAGCACAACTCCCAAGAGATCCTGTATAAAATATAATATCTCCTCTTTTTAGTCCAGACCTTTTGACTATTTTGCCTCTTTTTGTCGAGAGAAGAGTTATAGATATATCTAGTTTTTTACCCCTTATAGTATCTCCACCAACTATCTTGATATCATACTTTTTGGCAACTTCCAAAAAGCCCTCAACCAAAGCATCAATATCTTTTAGTTTAAACTCTTCTGGGATTGAAATATTTAAAATCATATATTTTGGGGTTGAATTCATAGCAATAGCATCTGAAATATTTACCAAAAGAGACTTCTTTGCTATTTTACCCAAACTCATCCAAGATTTTTTGAAGTGTACATCCTCAAAAAAACTATCAGAACTTACAATATAATCCCCAAGCAAAACACCATCATCACCTATATATTTTCTGCTATCTTTTGAGATTTTTTCAATAAAGTAGGATTCTCTATCTCTCAAACTATAGCATCTTCATAGAGATATCAAGCCACCTTGATTGATGGATTAGACTGCCCATACTTATAGCATCTACACCGATTTTAGCAATACTACAAATATCCTCTTTTTTTATATTTCCACTCACCTCTACGAGTACATCTTTGCAAATGTCATTCCTAAGCTTTACACACTCTTCTATCTCTTCTAAGCTCATATTGTCACACATCAATATATCAACTTTTGATTCTAGGGCAATTTTTGCCAAATCTACACTCTCACACTCCATCTCTATTTTTGAAGTAAAAGGGATTCTCTTTCTAGCTTCTGTTATAAAACCTTTTATGTCTTTTATATGTTTTAGGTGTGTATCTTTGAGCATCAAACAATCATCTAAGCCCATCCTATGATTGTGTGCTCCTCCTATTCTTGAGGCGTACTTCTCTAGCTCTCTTAGGAGTGGTCTAGTTTTTCTTGTATCTAGTATTTTGATATCAAAATCTCCTATGCTTGAAACCACATCAGAGCAGTTTGTAGCAATCCCACTAGCGTGCTGGAGTATATTTAGCATAGTTCGCTCTAACTTTAAAAGCTCTCTATAGGAGCCATAAGCGTTTGCAATTTTAACTCCGGATTCTATCCTATCTCCATCTTTTAAAAAAAACTTTATCTCTATATCGCAAATCTTTGCTAATCTCTTTATATACTTTACACCTGCTAATACTCCACTATCTTTTGAGACAATTTTACACCCTGCTTTTATATCTTCATCAAAACATATCTCAAATAAATCACCTCTCCCTATGTCTTCACTCAAGGCATTTTTGAGAAAATCATCTATACTCAAGAGAGTTCCAACATTCGCTCAAGTGCAATTTTTGCCCATTTCATAGTATCATCATCTAACACTATCTCATTATAAGGTTTGCCCTCTTTTAGTGCCACCAAAACATCATATAGATCTTGCAAAGTTGTCTCATTCATGGTTGGGCATTCAGGTTTTGTAGATGAGAGTACATAGGTGTTTTTCTCTCTTAGTCTCTTCACTAGATTAAACTCTGTCCCAACTGCAACTTTTTGCTCAAGCGGTAGCTCTTTTACATATTTTATGATTTGTGAAGTAGAACCCACAAAATCACAAAGTTTAGTCACACTAGGGTCGCACTCTGGATGAGCAATAACTAAAATATCCTCATACCTATCTCTAAAAAACTCTACATCTTCTGGAGTAAAAAGCTGATGTACAGAACAAAATCCATCATAACAGATAATATCAGCACTTGCTATATCTTCATCCACTCCAATCACAGCAGATTTTTTACCCATCTTTATTGCAAGGTTTTGCCCTAGGCATCTATCTGGAATAAAAAGTATTTTTTTGCCACTCTCCAATGCTTTTTGGATAATTATTGTTGCATTTGAGCTAGTACAAACCATACCGCCTAGTTTTGCCACTTCTGCTTTTATATCAGCATTTGAGTTTATATATGTTATTGGCATAATATTTTCACTCTCTATACCAGCATCATTTAGAGCTTTTATAGATATCTCAAATTGGTCTTTATCTATCATCTTTGCCATTGCACAACATGCTATTTTTGGCATAAAAACTCTTCTGCTTGGATCTAGAATTTTTACGCTCTGCCCCATAAAACCAACCCCACAAAAGAGTATATTTTTACTTCCACATTGTAGTGATTTTTTTGCCAACTCTAAAGAATCACCGCTAATATCAGCACACTCAAACACATCATCTCTTTGATAAAAATGTCCCAAAATTGTTACATCTAACTCTTTTTTTAGTCGTTTAATTTCTCTTTTTAATTCCAAAATCTATTCCTCTATAAAAGCTATTACTTCACCAAAGCTAACCTTTTGAGAACTCTTTATGTCTATAGTTTTTACGCCTTCAACAAAAAGAAGAATCGTTGAGCCCATCATGAAATGTCCAAGTTCATCACCCTTTTTTACCTCTAGATTCTCATATTCTCTTATCTCTTCTCTCTCTTTGTAGCTATTTGTATTGATATTATCATCAAAATTAAATACAATCTTCCCAACATTAAATGCCCCAACAGCTACAAAATAGATCCTCTTGCCACTTTTGGTAACACAATCAAGCACAACTCTCTCATTTTTGGCATATAGGTTTTTCACCCCTTTTAGTCCCAAAGCATTTACAGGAAAAAGAGCACCGGGATAGTATCTACTTCTCTCTATCTTTAGATCAAGTGGAGCATGATATCTGTGATAATCTTTTGGGGAGAGATAGAGATTTATAAAAGTAAAGCCCTCACCTATCTCTTTTCCCAAAATATCCCCAACTCTCTGCTCGTTTCCCTTTACAAAAACAGAACTCTCGCTATTTACGATACTTACCTCATACACTTTGCTATCTACTGGTGAAATTATCTCTAGCTCTTTTGAGCTAAACTCTCTTGCCTTTAGAAGAGATCTCGTAAATAGTCTATTTAGGGTTTTATAGCTTGCTATCGTATCAAATTCACTCATGTCAATACCAAAAGACTTCACATACAAAGAGTTTAACCTGCTTTGCATAGGTAGTGGAAACTCTATATCAGCTACTTTTCCAAAAAGAGTAGAAATAAAGTTTGTAAAATAAAATCTAAAAAAATTTCTCATGTTTTTCCCATATTGGTCTTTGATTTAGTTCTGCTCTCCCTATCATAATCTCAAAAGGCTTAAAACGCTCCTTGTACCCCATGCTATAGTGTTTATCTATCCAATATCCTGGATAGAGGTAAGGGATATCTAGCTTTTTTGCCAACTCTAGCTGCTTTAGTATTGAATATGTACCAAGCGAGAGGTGCTCATAATCTGGGTCATAATAAAAATAGACTGATGAAATAGAAGAAGGCAGTATGTCAACTAATGCTATTCCAATAGCTTTATCTTCTCTATAAAATGTAAATTCATATCCAAAATCTTCAAAACCATCACTAAACATATCATAGTAAAGCTCATGAGTCACCCCTTTGTACTCCCAGCCCTTTTTCTTATTCATAAACCTATGATACTTATCGTACAAAAAGAGGTGGGTATTTGAGATTTTTGGTCTATCAACTATCAAAATCGTATCTCTATTTTTATTTATAGTCCTCTTGAAAGATTTACTCAACTTAAAATTTTCCACATCTTGGCGAATAGAGATACACTTATCACACTCTTTACAAATTGGGGTAAAAAAGTATTTACCAAATCTCCTCCAGCCTCTCTCAAGGAGTGCCGCATAGAGATAATTTGAACACTTCTCAATACGAAAATAGCGAAACTGAGCGAGTTCACTTTCAAGATAACTACACTCTTTCTCCTCTGGAACAAACTCCGAAACTCTATCTCTCATCTAAAACACTCCAAAAACTTTTCAATCTTAATAGCTTCTAATACCTCACAAACTCTTTTTTTGCCAGCTGTACCTTAGCTAAATATCTTCTAGTCTCCTCATAAGGAAGAGAGCTTCTTAGTTTGCTATATAGAGTGTTGGGATTGTAGCTATTTATTTTTGAAATCGCCCTACCTCTATCTCTATCAAAAACTCTCAAAACATTTCCAGCCCCTGTATTGTATGCAGAAGTGACACAATACTCCAAATTTTTACTATCTTTTATGCCATTTAGGTATCTATTATATAGTATGTTTAGATAAGTTGTGCCATATTTGATATTTGTTTCACTATCAAAAAGCATATTTTTAGTAGGTACGCCATCTCTTTTGTTTAACTCTCTATAGACATCTCTACCTGCACTGCTTGGAACTATCTGCATAAGTCCATAAGCTGGAATATGGCTTACAGCATAGGGATTAAAATTGCTCTCAGTCTTCATAATAGCCAAAACCAAAGATGTATCTAACCCATATTTTATAGCATACTTTTTGGCGATATTTGCATACTTATTAGCACTTACATCTGAGTGCCCTCTAACCATGTCAAATTTAACATAATAGAGATTTTTTTTACCCTCTTTTGTAGAGATAAGCTCTTTTTTCAAAGAGTTGTCTATTAGATATTTTGCATACTGAGTAGCTCTCCATTTGTACAAGACTACTTTGTTTTGGTGATCTTTTATTAAGCCAGCTAAATAGGGTTTGCCCTTTAGCTCTACCTCTTTTGAAGAGTAGAGGTCAACCCCTTCTGGATCATGCGGTGTAAGTATTGTGGTAACTATAGCTTTTTGTAGAGAATCTATAGGATTTTTATCATCAATACTCTCAACAATCACCTCTCCTTTGGCAAAATCTACCCTTGCTCTACTTTTATAGCTATTGCTATATTTTACATAGACATCTTGGCTAGGCTCTTTGGCATTACTCTCACCCCAAAGCGGAATCACGCTACTCAAAAACACCTTCACAATCTCTTCAAAGTTGTTTTTGATATAGCTAATATCACTCTCTAGCTGCTTTGGATTGAGTGCATAATCTACACCTCTATCGATAGCTAGAGTTTTCATTCCATCATAAGGATTGCTAGAGGTGGCAATATGTGCAACCCTTAGATAGTCATTTTTACTACATGCAGTTATAAAAAGTAGTACAAAAATTAAAAAAATTACTCTATACATTAGCAAAAATCAGCCAATACCCCACTTTTTATTGCACTATATTTCTCTTCTCCAACTAGCTCTTTTACAATCTCCAAAGCAAAACATATAGCAGTAGCAGGACCTCTTGAGGTTATGATATTTCCATCTTTTACCACCTTTTTGGCATCAGTGTAACCACTAGAATCCTTTATCTTCTCTTCAGCACCTGGATAGCAAGTAAAATTTTTGCTCAAAACCCCAGCTTGATCCAATGCATAAGGAGCGGCACATATTGCACCTATCAACTTCCCTGCATCATTCATCTTCTTTATAAAATTTTGCACATCTATTGATTCTGCTAGATTATTTGTACCTTCCCATCCACCAGGGAGCACTATCATATCTATGTTTTCACTACTCATATCAGACATGTGTGCTTCAGTCTCTATACCTATGCCATTTGCACCTTTTACTATATTTTCACCCTCTACAGATGCGACTAAGACTTTGATATCTGCTCTTCTTAGTATATCAATCACAGATACAGCCTCTATCTCCTCAAAACCACTAGCTAATGGAATAACAACTATCTTGTTCATAAGAGCCTCCTTTGTTTTAAATGTAATACTATTAGAGATGATAGCATGTGAAGTTTAAAAAAATTTTTAGAAAAAAAAGTAGATTTGTCAAAAAAAGGAGGAGAAAAGGTTACTTCACCTTCTCTAGATACTCTCCCTCAACTGTATTTACCTTTATCATATCACCCTCTACAATATGAAAAGGAACTTGCACAACAGCTCCACTCTCAAGTGTTGCTGGCTTTTTACCACCACTACTTGTGTCACCTTTGAAATTTGGTGGGGTCTCAACTATTTTTAGCTCCACAACTGTTGGTGGATCTATAGATATTGGCTTTCCATTGTGGAAAAGAACAGTAACATTCATACCCTCCATTATCCATTTGGCAGTGTCACCCACTTGATCATCAGTAAGTCCAATCTGCTCATAAGTAGAAGTATCCATAAACTGAAGATTATCACCATCATGATAGAGATATTGCATTGTCTGCTCTTTTAACTCTGGAGTTTCACACTTATCCCCAGCATGAAAAGTCTTCTCTATAACCTTGCCACTGCTCAAAAATGATTTAATTTTTGCTCTAACAAATGCTGCACCTTTTCCTGGCTTGACATGTTGATACTCAACAATTTTATAAGGTACTCCATCTAGTTCTATTTTTAGACCTTTTTTTAGATCACTCATCCCAATTGATGCCATAAAATCTCCTAAAATATATATAAGAATAGATTTAGATTCTAACATAGCAATATTTAAGGGTACCTCATTTAAAAAAATGTCTCAATATGTATTAAAAAAATAGTATCTAATACCTTTTGATACATTATTCACATTATATCTTATATGATTAAGATTATTAATAATACTTTAAATTTTATTATGCTAAATTACTCTAAATTACACAAAAGGATCTAACTGATGAAAAAACTTATAGCGATTCTATCACTTTTGGGCATGTTTCATTTTGCTCAAGCAGAGGCAAAAATAAGTATATTAACTGAAAACTACCCTCCATACAATATGAGCACAGAAGATGGTTTGGCAGGTATATCTGTAGATGTTTTGGCTGAAATACTAAAAAAGGTAGATTCTTCTTTGAAAATCGAGGATGTAACTATGACAAACTGGTCAAGAGCATACTCTCAAGCCCAAAAAAGAGAAGGTCACATGGTGTTTTCAACCACAAAAACAAAAAGTAGAGAGAATCTATTTAAGTGGGTAGGTCCAATAGCTACAACAACTATAGGAGTTATAGCCCCAAAAGATAAAGGTATCAAAATAGAATCAAAAGAGGATTTGAAAAAATATAAAATTGGGACAGTATTTCAAGATATTGGCGAGAATCTCCTAAAAGAGATGGGATTAGATGAGAAAAATATCTTTCCAGTTAGTGGAAAAAATGCTATTGAAATCTCATTTAGAAAACTACAAAATGGCAGAATAGATATGTTTGCTTATGATTTTAGTGTTGCAAAATATAGTGCGAGATTAGAGGGTTTTGATACAGATGATT
>JAABSR010000097.1 GCA_011390245.1 Campylobacterales bacterium | reverse complement strand
TATATAGATCTCTGTTTTTCCGCTTCCTGTATCTCCAAAAAGTAGAGAGGCTCTGTTTTTTCTGATAAACTCCAAAGCACTATTTTGTAAACTTGAAAGCTCTATATCTACATCTATAGTGATATTAGGATAGTTGGTTTCAAAGAGCAAAAAAGGCTCAAAAAGAGAAATGGCCTCGCCCATAGAGCAGAAGTAGTAAGCAGAGATAAATCTTGCTAAATCAATCTGCTCTTTTGAGTATCTAAAATCACTACACCTAAACTCTAGACACCTAAAAGATGGGCACTCTACCTCTTTTAGTAGAGCACCTTTTTTGGTTTTATTTCTTAGCTCTACCTCTACTTGATCGCCAATAGTACATCTCTTGGTAGAGCTGTATGTGAGCAAATCTTTTGGGTAGCCTAAAACTGCTATTTCATAATAAAACACTAAATATTTTCAAGTTTTTCTAGCATCTTCTCTAGTTCATCTTTCATAGTTAGATTCTCATAAGTTTTTGATAGATATGCATGCAAAAGAGCTTTGATATCATTGCTTTTATGCAGCGATATATTATCTTTTGCAAGCTCCTCCTCTAGCTTATAGCTGCTATCAAAAGAGATATCATAAGATCTACTAGCAATAGTTAGAGAGATTTTTTTCACTAACCTTTAGCTCCACCTAGAGCCTCTTCGATTCTATGTACGACCCCCTCAAGCTCTCTCTCTTTGTTTGCAAGCTCATCATAAAGACTTGAAATCTCATTACTTTTTGCCTCATTTTCAGCTTTTAATACTG
Source organism: Campylobacterales bacterium (assembly GCA_011390245.1). GTDB lineage: Bacteria > Campylobacterota > Campylobacteria > Campylobacterales > JAABSR01 > JAABSR01. The sequence continues at coordinate 5,965 of JAABSR010000097.1, read as the reverse complement.
TGACCTCATCTCTTAATCTATTCATATCCTCTTTTTGGGAGTGTAGCAGTCCTAAAAACTCATCCAACTTCTGGTGTGTTCTATTGATTAGTGATTGATTCTCTTCCATGTCTTAACCCCTCTCTTTTGATATATATAAGATATATAAACTAGCTCTATTGTTGATTTGATATAATTTTATCATTTTTTGTTAAAAAGACAATATCTTTAAATATAAAATTACAATATCGATAAGAACTTAATTGCCATAAAAGAGAGGTTTATGAAAAAATTTGAATTAGAATCAAGCTATAAAAGGGCAGGAGATCAAGAGAGTGCAATATCTAAACTAACTAAATCTATAAAAAACTCAAACAAATACCAAACTCTCATAGGTGTCACAGGGAGTGGAAAGACATTTAGCATGGCTTCAATCATAGAAGAGATACAGATGCCAACACTTATCATGACACACAACAAAACTCTAGCTGCACAACTATATAGTGAGTTCAAGAGCTTTTTTCCAAAAAATCATGTAGAGTACTTTATATCTCATTTTGACTACTATCAGCCAGAGGCTTATATTCCACGCTCGGATCTCTTTATAGAAAAAGACTCCTCTATAAATGATGAACTAGAGAGATTGAGGCTCTCAGCTACAGCTTCACTGCTTAGTTTTGATGATGTGATTGTTGTAGCTTCAGTCTCTGCAAATTATGGACTAGGGAATCCAATAGAGTACAAAGGCATGGTGCAAAACCTTGCAGTTGGAGATACAATCAATCAAAAAGCACTACTTTTAAGACTTGTGGATATGGGATACACAAGAAATGATAACTTCTTTGATAGAGGAAATTTTAAAGTCACAGGAGATGTCGTAGATATCTATCCAGCCTATAGCGAAGATGAGGTGATAAGAGTAGAGCTTTTTGGGGATGAGATAGAGGAGATTTCTGTATATGAGATAGTTGAGCGAAAAAAGCTAAAGAGGTTAGATTCGTACATGTTGTATGCTGCAAATCAGTTTATAGTAGGAGAGGATAGGCAAAAAGAGGCTATCAAAAATATCCAAAAAGAGCTAGAACAGAGGCTCGCTTTTTATCAAAAAGAGAACAGAATTGTAGAACATCAGAGACTAAAACAGAGAACTGAATTTGACCTAGAGATGATTGAGACAACTGGGATTTGCAAAGGAATAGAAAATTATGCTAGGCATTTAACTGGTCAAAAAGAGGGAGAGACCCCTTACTCATTGCTCGATTATTTTGCGATCAAAGATCGTCCTTTTCTACTCATAGTAGATGAATCTCATGTCTCCCTCCCTCAATTTGGAGGCATGTATGCAGGAGATAGAAGCAGAAAAGAGGTGCTAGTAGAACATGGCTTTAGGCTTCCAAGCGCACTAGATAATAGACCTTTGAAGTATGAAGAGTTTATCAAAAAAGCTCCTCACTTCCTTTTTGTCTCTGCTACTCCTGCAATAAAAGAGCTAGAGCTAAGTGGTGATAATATTGCAGAGCAGATTATACGCCCTACAGGATTGCTTGATCCAACTATTGAGATAAAAGATTCGACCTCTCAAGTTGAAATACTACATGATGAGATAAAAAGAGTTGTAAATAGAGGTGAGAGAGTCCTAGTGACGGCTCTTACAAAAAAGATGGCAGAAGAGCTAAGTAGGTACTATGCAAACTTAGGAATAAAGATCAAATATATGCACTCTGATATAGACGCAATTGAGCGAAATCAGATCATTAGAGGGTTAAGGCTTGGGGAGTTTGATGTGCTTGTGGGGATAAACCTTTTAAGAGAGGGGCTAGATTTACCAGAGGTCTCTTTAGTTGGGATTCTTGATGCTGACAAAGAGGGGTTTTTGAGAAGTGAAACAAGCCTCATCCAGACTATGGGAAGAGCTGCAAGGAATACAAATGGCAAAGTAATACTCTTTGCACAAAAGATTACAAAATCGATGCAAAAAGCAATAGATATCACAAACTACAGGAGAGAGAAGCAAGAGGCTTACAATAAAAAACACAACATAACACCAAAAACAGTGAGCAGAAAAATAGATGAAGAACTTAGAGTTGAGAACTATGGAGAACTTTACAATAAAAAGGAAAAACTAGATAAAATTCCTCCAAAAGAGAGGGCAAAAATATTAAAAGAGCTGAGTAAAAAGATGCACGAAGCTGCAAAAGCTTTGGAGTTTGAAGAGGCGGCAAGACTTAGAGATGAAATTGCAAAAATTAGAAAAGCATAGGAGAGAGTTTCATAGATGGCGAAAATAGATGAAATAAGAGAGCAAATTGGTTTAAATAAATTTATTTTAGGCTTAATATCTGTTATAATTTTTTCTATGACAGGTTTTGCTATTGCAAACTATGAAAAGATGCATTTTGGGTTATTGCTAGTAATATTTGTAACTTTTATTATTTTAATTTATGTTTTTATTTTAGTTTTTAGCAAGACTATTGAAAAGATAAAAGAGTTGAAGGATTTGTGATGAATGAGATTTTAATGTACGCTATTGTTTGTGCTTTTATCTATTTTGTAATACAGTTTGCTTTACTCTCCAAAAAGCTTATTGATAGTGAGTGAGGACTAGGATTACAGAAGTCTTTCTACATTTCACTCCTGAAGAAAATCATTTTTTATATAAAGGGACAAACATGTCAAGAATCTTACAAATTGGTGCAGGTGGAGTTGGTGGAGTAGTGGCTCATAAGTTGGCTATGAATAGAGATGTTTTTTCTCATATTACATTAGCTTCAAGGACTCTTAGCAAATGTGAAGAGATACAGAAACAAATAAGAGAGAAAAATAGAGGGGATATTGATATCTGTAGTGTTGATGCAGATAGTGTAGGTGAACTAGTGACACTTATAGAGAGAGTAAAGCCTGATCTTGTTTTGAATGTGGCACTCCCATATCAAGATATAACGATTATGGAGGCGTGCTTAAAAACAAAAACCAACTATCTAGATACTGCAAATTATGAACATCCAGATAGTGCACATTTTGAGTACAAAGAGCAGTGGGCGTACATGAATAGGTACAAAGATGCTGGTATTTCAGCTCTTTTGGGAAGTGGATTTGATCCAGGTGTGACCAATCTTTTTTGTGCTTATGCAAAAAAGCACTACTTTGATGAGATACATGAGATAGATATACTTGATTGTAATGCTGGAGATCATGGTTACCCATTTGCTACAAATTTTAACCCAGAAATCAACTTGCGTGAAGTGAGTGCAAAGGGTAGATATTGGGAAAATGGAGAGTGGGTAGAGACAGAACCTCTTGAGATCAAACAGGTATGGGACTATCCTGAGATTGGCAAAAAAGACTCATATCTTCTCTATCATGAAGAGCTAGAATCACTTATAAAAAACATAGAGGGCTTAAAAAGGATTAGATTTTTTATGACATTTGGAGAGAGCTATATTACCCACATGAGATCTCTTGAAAATGTAGGAATGCTTGGGATTGATGAGGTAGAGCACAATGGTTGCAAGATTATTCCTTTGCAATTTCTAAAAACCCTACTCCCAGACCCAGCAAGTCTTGCTGGTAGGACAAAGGGTAAAACAAATATAGGTGTATTTATAACTGGCATCAAAGATGGAATAAAAAAATCTATCTACATATACAATGTATGCGATCATGAGAGCTGTTTTGATGAAGTTTATTCACAAGCTATTAGCTACACTACTGGTGTTCCTGCTATGATTGGAGCAAAAATGTTGGTAAGCGGAGAGTGGGATAGAGCTGGTGTGTGGAATGTAGAAGAGCATAATCCAGATCCCTTCATGGAGGAGTTAAACAAGCAAGGGTTACCTTGGAAGGTTATAGAGGATTGCAATTTAGATGATTTTCTAAAATAGTTGGAATAATACTTGCTTATTTTTGAATAGTCTCGTCTATTCGAGATATGAGCCAATCATAATTCTCACCGACTCCTTGTGTGTATGTATTTTTTTGCCCCACCTCCTTGGGGCAAGATTTAGCAAATATTTTGTAGTATTTCTTCTATTTCGCAAAAAGAGGGGATGCTTATGTTTAAAAAAATTCTACTAATAATACTTTTAATACTATCAATAATGGATGCAAAAGAGATTATCAAGACAACTTCGCTAAGTATTGATGATAACCCAAAATACAAAAAAGATTTCAAATATTTTGACTATGTAAATCCTAATGCGAGTAAAGAGGGCAAAATAAATTTAGCTTCTATTGGCTCATTTGATAGCTTCAATCCTTTCATCATCAAAGGAATCGCACCTAGTGGTATAGATATGCTTCATGATACACTTCTTCATGCCTCAGAAGATGAGCCTTTTAGCAGATATCCTCTCATTGCAAGCTCTATTGAGTATCCAGAAGATAGATCTTGGGTGATTTTTGAGATAGATAATAGGGCTAGATTTAGTGATGGTGAGCCAATAGGTGCAGAGGATGTAAAATTCTCTTTTGATGTTTTAATCTCAAAAGGATCTCCAACATACAAGAGATACTATGCAGATGTAAAAAGCGTAGAAGTTTTATCAAAAAATAGAGTAAAGTTCTCTTTTAAGGGTTCTGAAAATAGAGAGCTTATGCTAATAATTTCAGAACTACCTATACTTCCAAAACACTACTGGGAAAAAAGGGATTTTGGAAGAGGCACTTTGGAGATTCCAGTAAGCAGTGGAGCATATACTATAAGCGATTTTAAACCAAATAGAACCATCACATACAAAAGAGATGATAACTACTGGGGCAAAAATCTTCCAGTAAACATAGGTAGAAATAATTTTAAAGAGATCACCTATGACTACTATAGAGATGATCTAGTCTCCTTAGAGGCTTTTAAGGCTGGAGAGTATGATTTTAGAGAGGAGTACACTGCAAAGAGTTGGGCAAATCTATACACTGGCAAAGAGATAGAGAATGGAATCATAAAAAAAGAGAGCATAAAACATGAAATACCTAGAGGATTTCAAGGCTTTTTTTTCAATACTAGAAGAGATATTTTTAAAGATATAAGAGTAAGAAAAGCTATAAATTATGCTTTTGATTTTGAGTGGAGCAATAAAAATCTCTTTTTTAACCAATACAAAAGAACAGAAAGCTTTTTTGAAAACTCAGAATTTAAAAGTAGTGGTATCCCAAAAGGAAGAGAGCTAGAGATACTAAAATCTCTAAAAAACCCTATCTCAAAAGAGATAGAAGAAAATCCTATATCATATCCTACAACAGATGGTAGTGGGAATATTAGAGAGAACCTAAAAAAAGCGGTCATGCTTCTAAGAGAGGCTGGATATAGTATCAAAGATAAAAAGATGGCAAAAGATGGCAAAACCCTCTCTTTTGAGATTCTAATTAGCTCTCCTGCAATGGAGAGAGTTGTGTTGCCTTTTAAGAAAAATCTTGAGCTTATAGGTGTTGATACCAATATTAGGGTTGTAGATCCATCTCAATATATAAATAGAGTTAGAGATTTTGATTTTGATATGATTGTTGGTCTTGTGGGACAATCTATGTCTCCTGGAAATGAACAAAGATTTTATTGGGGAAGTGAAGCAGCCCATATGAAAGGTAGTAGAAATTTTGCAGGGATAGAGAGAAGTGAAATAGATGAGCTAATAGATCTTGTAATATCTGCCCCAAATAGAGATGAGCTAATATACAGAGTACGGGCACTTGATAGAGTGCTTTTGTGGGGATATTATGTGATTCCTCACTGGTATAGTGATGAGTTTAGAGTAGCATATTGGGATAAATTCCAAAGACCAAAAAACACTCCTAAATACTCTCTAGGATTTGATACATGGTGGGTAGATGAGGAGAAAGAGAAGAAGTTGTATGAAAACTACCCTAAATTAAAGAGATAGTTGTGGTTGATTCTAGTTTTGAGATTTTCAAGGCTCTAAAGAGACTAGGTCACATAAAAGAGCAAAAAGATGAGCTATGGTGGCCAAATAGTGGTAGCTTTGAAGTGCTCATTGGT
>JAABSR010000096.1 GCA_011390245.1 Campylobacterales bacterium | reverse complement strand
TTTACCATCTTTTTCTTGAAAAATATGTTAATTTAGATATATTATGCCATATATATAAATTTTACAATGGAGGTTGGGAATGTTTGAAGCTTCTAAGTTGATCTCTCTAGGAAAAGAGATAAGCGTTCTTTATGTAGAAGATGATCACATGGTTGCAAATGAGACAAAGAGTTTTTTGAAGAAATTTTTTACAATTGTTGATGTGATGCATGATGCCAAAAAGGCGTTACAACTCTTTAAAGAGCATAGGCATGATTTGGTGATTACAGATATCAAAATGCAGCAGATGGATGGATTGGAGCTTGCAAAACACATAAGAGAGATCAATCCAGAACAAAAAATTTTGGCAATTTCTGCATACAATTTTAAAGATTTTGCAACAGAAGAGAGACACAAGAGGTTTGATGGTTTCTTGCAAAAACCTGTCGCGTACAGTGAGTTAATCACAGCACTAGAGGAGATGTGTGAGGAGATTCTTGAGATAAAAAGCAAAGGGGATGAAAATACTCTTTTGAGTGAAGATATTGCATCTTTGGAGATTAGAATAGAAGCACTTGAGAAGAGGATAGAAGAAATAGAGGGTAAACAGTTAAATAATGGGGATTCTTAGTAAGCTTCAAGATCAAGCACGAACAATCTCTTTGCTTTATGTGGAGGATGAAGAGAGCCTAAGAGTACAAACTTCTGCTTTTTTAGAGAAGTTTTTCACTTCATTACATGTTTGCAAAAATGGTCGTGAAGGGCTAGAATCTTTTAAAAAATTCAAACAAGATATTGTTGTTAGTGATATAAGAATGCCAGAGCTTGATGGGCTTTTGATGTGTGAAGAGATACGAAAAATAGAGCCAAAAGCTGAGATAATCATCACAACTGCTTTTAGTGAAAAAGAGCAACTACTTAAAGCTATCGATTTAGGTGTTAATCAATACTTGATAAAGCCTATAGATTCCTCTCTTTTTGCCACAGAGCTACTCAAATCAATCAGAATCATCAAACTTGAACACAGAACCAAAATGCTTATGGAGAAGATACAAAATATCATCAACTTTCAAGATGATCTTGTATGTTTAAGTGATCTTAGATCAATAACTGCATGCAATAAGGCTTTTTTGACCTTTTTTGGCTTTAGGAGATTTAAAGAGCTAAAGGATTCTAATTTCTCTTTTGAGGGTAGGGTGGTGCATGAAAATGGCTACTTTTTCCCCAGAAGAGGGGATAGCTTTCTTTTAGCACTCAGAGACTATAAGGTAAAAAATCCAAAAATTAAAATCCTCAATCCAAAAAACTCTGCAAAAAGTGAAGTATTTATTATCAAAATAAATAAAATACCCAAAAATGATGAGTATGTCATAACTTTAAGCGAGATTTCTGATTTTGATAAGAACTTTAAAGAGCTTGAGTTCAAAACAACTCATGATCCACTAACAAGGATTTTCAATCGTTTAAGATTTGATTCTATGCTTGAAGAGGAGATTGAGAAAAGCAAACAAAAGAAGATAAACCTTGTTTTGATAGCTTTTGATATTGATGACTTTAAGTTTATCAACTCAAGCTTTGGAGAGGATGTGTGCGATATTGCTATTGTCAAATTTGTCTCATTAGTCCAAAATATGCTCAGCAAAGATGCAATATTTGCTAGAAGAGGGGATGATGAGTTTGCTATCTTGATAAGCGATATAACACTCTCAAAAGCTTTTGTTTTGTGTGAAGATCTAAGAAAAGAGATAGAGGGTACTTTTTTTGAAAATATAGAGCACCTCACTTGTAGCTTTGGTGTTGTGGAGCTACAAGAGGATGAAGATTCTAAAGAGTTTTCCAATCGTGTACAAAAAGTGCTAAGAGATGCCAAAGAAGAGGGCAAAAACTGCACAAAAACAGATATGGAAGTTGAGAAAAAGGTAAGAGGGGAGCTTTATGAAAAAGAGCAGGATGTTTTACTAAAAAATCTAGAGGTTATCAAAGCAAAAAATCAACACCTAAATTTTTATATTTTCTACAAAGAGCTTCCAGTAAAAGATCTAGTAAAAATTGATAGCATAGATTTCAAAAAGCAGACTTTTAAAATCATCATACCAGATAAAAAGATAGCACTTCTACATAAAAACAGAGAGTGTTTTTTTGAACATCCTCAATTTACAGGAGCTATAAGTGCTAATTTTCTTGAGAGTAGTGAGGGGGTTGTGACATTTCATAGGCTTTTACAAATCTCATCAACACCAATTGATAGAAAAAATTTAAGAGTAGTGCCACCTGATGATCAAGAGATTGAGGTGTTGATAAATGATACGCACATAAAAGCAGTGCTTGATGATATCTCCCTTAGTTCTCTCTCATTTCACTCAGACTTCCTTCAAAATATTATGCTTGGAATGGATTTGGATGTATATTTTAATACTGGTATTATGATTAGGTCAAAGAGGATTCATCTTCATTGTAGAGTTATGAAAATCATCAAAACAGCTCAAAGCAGACACAAGGTAGTTTTATTGCTTCTTCATACCAAAGAGAGCGAAAACTTGCTTTTGGAATACATATCTAGAAGGCAGCTTGATATCATAAAAGAGATAAATAGCTTTTAGGGCTATAAAAGGAGATAGATTATGGAAGAGGAGATAGACTTAGAGATACTCAAAAAACACTCTCTACTTTTTGTGGATGATGAGGAGACTCTCAACATATTGATGAGCAAAAATCTATCTAGATATTTTAGCAAGTATGTGAGTGTATTTAGTGGGGAGGAGGCTTGGGAGCTACTTTTGAGAGAAGAGTTTGATGTGGTGATTACAGATATAAAGATGCCTGGTATGAGTGGTTTGGATCTTGCTAGAAAAATCAGAGAGAAAAAAAGTGATACAGTTTTATTTGTCTCTAGTGCTTATAGTCAGATTGATTTTATGCTAGAAGCTATTGATCTCAAAATAGATGGCTATTTTTTGAAACCAGCTTGTATTAGTGAAATGCTAAAAACCATCAAAGAGAGAGTAGAACTTTTGGAAATCAAAAGAGACTATCAGAAGACAACAAAGCGTTTTGAGGTTATCACTCAATCAATGGGTGAGGGTCTAATCACAGTAGATGAAGATGGAAAAATCAACTTTTGTAACTCCTATTTTATCAAAATGTTAGATAGAGAGATGGAAGATATTTTAAATCAAGATGTTTATGAAGTTTTAAAAGAGTTTGGATTTGAAGATTACAGGAGAGAATCGTGTGATATCTTGCTAACACTCAAGGATAAAATAAGTAGAAAGAGTTTCCAAAAAGTAGTTAAGCAAAGTGGTGATGATCTATATTTAAAACTAAAAATATCCCCAATTGATAAGCATGATGATGAAAATTTTGGCGATGTAGTGGTCATCACCGATATAACAGAATATAAACACTACGAAGATGCTCTTTTTGAGAGTAGGGCACACTATAAAGCAGTAGTTGATGATACACCATTTTTGATATGTAGATTTAAAGAGGGTGGGATAATTGAGTTTGTAAACAGAGAGTATAGCAACTATTTTGGATTTTCACCACGAGAGCTTGTTGGAAAAAGTTTTTTTGAGCTTATCCCAGAGAGTGCTCTAGAGATAACAAAACAGATCATAAAATCCCTCTCAAAAAAGAATCCAATAGTCACAAATGAGCACAAGGCGATAGATAGAGATGGAGATATACGCTGGCAAAGATGGACAGATAGGGCGATATTTAACAATCAAGATGAGATAGTGAGCTATCAATCTATAGGAGAGGATATTACTGAGCGAAAAGCTATAGAAGATAAATTGAAGCTAGCAAATACAATAGTACAAAATAGCCACACACTTCTTTTTATATGGTCAAACAAAGAGGGGCGACCTATAGAATATGTCTCTGAAAATATCTCACAATTTGGATATAACTCAGAAGAGCTCATATCAAAATCTTTCAAATATAGTGATATGGTTTTCACTGAAGACTTGGCTCAGCTAAACAAAGAGGCAAAAGAGTATATCAAAAATCATATAGATAGATTTAAACAAAAATATAGAATCATCACAAAAGAGGGTAATCTAAGATGGGTAGAGGATAATTCACTAATCAAGAGAGATGAAAAAGGTGATATCTTTCATATTCAAGGGGTTGTCAGTGATGTGACGGAACGCATAAATGATCAAGAGAATCTAAAAATAAAAGACAAACAGCTACTTGTACAATCAAGGCTTGCTGCAATGGGTGAACTAATAGGTATGATAGCTCATCAGTGGCGACAACCTATAAGTGCGATATCTATGGGTATAAACAACCTAAAGGCAGATATCGAACTTGGCAGTTACTCTGAAAAGAGGGCAAATGAAAAGTATGATGAGATACTCTTTCTTGTTGATTTTCTCTCCAAAACTATTGATGATTTTAGAGATTTTTTTAAAGAGGACAAAGAGAAATCCAAAATAAGCGTACAACAACTAGTAGATGAAACTATCAAAATAATGGGAAAAAGCCTTGAAAATAGTGGTGTTAAATTAGAGAAAGAGATAGATGAGAGATGTGAGCCTGAGGTATTCAAAAGAGAGATGCTACAAGTGCTTTTAAATATTATAAAAAACAGCAAAGATGCTATCAAAGAAAAGAGTGTAAAAAAGGGGAGAATCTTAATACGCTCCTTTATAGAGGCAGATGGTGTGGTAGTTATAGAGATATGTGATAATGGAGGAGGGATAGATGAAACTATTTTGCCACAAATATTTGATCCCTACTTTAGTACAAAAAGTGCAAGCTTTGGCACGGGGCTTGGTCTTTATATGTCAAAAACAATAATAGAGCAGCACCATGGAGGTTGTCTTGAGGCACGAAACACAAAAGATGGTGTCTGCTTTAAGATCTCTTTTTGCCTTGAGAAAATATAAAATTTGCTTACACTAACTCTAAGTTGCTATAATCTCATCTAAATTTTACAAGGAGAGAATCTTGAAAAGAGTTATATTTGTTATATTGTGTAGTGTGAGTTTGCTTATTGCCAAAAATCCTATAGCGGTTTTGGAGACAAATGCTGGGGTGATTGAGGTTGAATTGTATGAGGAGAAGACTCCAAAAAGTGTTGAAAACTTCATAGGACTAATAAATAAGGGCTACTATGATGGAATCATATTCCATAGAGTTATCAGAGGTTTTATGATTCAAGGTGGTGATCCAACTGGTTCAGGTAGAGGAGGGGAGTCTTTTTTTGGAGAAATGTTTGAAGATGAGATTGTTAGAGGTTTAGCTTTTGATGAGCCATATCTTTTAGCTATGGCAAATAGAGGAGCCAATACAAATGGTAGCCAATTTTTCATCACAACCGCTCCAGCAAGATGGCTAAATGGAAAACATACTATTTTTGGCAAAGTGGTAGCTGGAGTAGATATTGTCAAAAAGATAGAGAGCGTAAAAACAAAAAAACCTGCAGATAAACCTATAGAAGAGCAAAAAATCATAAAAGCATATATGAAAAAGGTGGAGAAAGAGAAGAAAGAGGAGAAATAGATATAGAATCTATTGCGACCTAGAGAGCATTAAAACTGCATCTCAATAGAGCCTAGTACTTCAAACTGGGCACTTTGGTCTATCTCTGCATGGCTTAAAACTATGATATCAGAAAGCCCAAACTGCTCCATCTTCTCGCTCATCACTTTTCTTAGAAGCGGATCTACTATTAGTACAACTGGAGCGATTCCTTTTTGTAGGACTGTTGCTGCTTGTTTGCTTATATTTTCTATTAGTGAGTTTAGCTCACCAGCATTTAGCATGAGATTTTTCATGCCTTGATTCTCTTTTAGTCTATCTAGAAGTACTTGCTCTGTTTGTGCTGAAAATGTGAGTAGTCTCATAGTGTTGTTTTCATCTTTGAAGAGATTTGTTATAACTCTTGCAAGTCTTGCTCTAACTTGCTCAACTATGATGTCTAGATTGTTTCCAACTTGTGGAGCAACATCAGCTATTGTTTCAAGTATTGTTAGCATATCTCTTATTGGAATCTTCTCATGAAGTAGTGATTTTAAAACCTGCTGAATAAGTCCTGTGGAGGCTACTTTTTTGACATCATCTACGATTATTGGATAGTCTTTGTGTAGATTATCTAGGAGAGCATGAACCTCTTGTCTTGTTAGAAGCTCTTCAGCATATTTTTTGACTAGCTCACTCATGTGAGTAGAGATAACAGTTGCAGGATCAACAACTGTATATCCTTTCATAATAGCATCCTCTTTTTGTTCTATATCTATCCACATAGCCTCTAGCCCAAAAGCTGGCTCTTTTGTAGCAATTCCCTCTACCTCATCTGTAACCATACCACTATTCATAGCCATAAACTTATCTGGATAGACTTCACCCTCAGCTATTGGGATACTCTTTAGCAGGACTTGATACTGCTGTGGTTTTAGCTGTAGATTGTCACGGATTCTAACTTTTGGCATCACAAAACCATAATCACTTGCCATCTTTCTTCTCATCCCTTTAATCCTCTCAAAGAGATCACCACCTTGATTTTTATCAGCTAGTTTTATGAGCTGATATCCCAAATCAAGCTCCAAAATCTCAACTCTTAGAATCTCATTTAGTGCCTCATCTTCTTGTTTTTTTATCTCATCTGGAGTTTTGGTAGCTGGTTTTTGAGCATCACTCTCCTCATCTTCTCCTACCTCTTTTCTTTTTGCTTTTGAGGTAGTTTTTGGAGAGAGTACTCCCCCTCCTTTTCTATCAAAAGGATCTTTTATAAAACTTGCCAAATCTCTACCTGATTGCTGCTGGTACAATACTAGAGCCATCGATAAAAAGATAAGTCCCACAAAAGCCAAAGAGAAAGTTGGAAGACCAGGCACAAGTGCAAAAAGAAGCAAAATACCGCCAACTATAGTGAGTATTTTGTACTCTTTGAGTAGTTGATCTATTATGTCATTTGCAAAATTTCCATCTCCATC
>JAABSR010000095.1 GCA_011390245.1 Campylobacterales bacterium | reverse complement strand
TCTCTACTTCTATCAAAAAGAACCACTACTATATCACTCTTTTGAATCGATTCTATACTTCTATCTATGCCAATTTTCTCTATAGTATTACTTGTATCCCTAATACCAGCTGTATCGACTATCTTTAAAATATGAGTGCCAATTCTTATGGATTCTTCTACTGTATCTCTAGTAGTCCCCTCTATTTCACTCACAATTGCTCTATCAAACATCAGTATCTTATTTAGAAGGGAGCTTTTACCACTATTTGGCTTGCCAATGATAGATATTTTAAAACCCTCTATCATCCCCTCTCTCTGCTTTGAGTTGTCGTAGATTTTCTCTAAATCAAATCTAATCTCCTCTAGTTTTTTAGCAATGCTATTCTTTAAATCTTGTGGCAAATCCTCATCTGCATAATCAATACTAACCTCGATGGAAGCCAAAACACCTACTAGCTCATCTCTACTTTTATGAACAAACTTTTCAAGGTCACCTTTTAAAAGTGAAGATAACATTCTATGAGCATCTTTAGATTTTGCCTCTATAAGCTTTGCAATAGATTCTGCTTTTGTTAAATCTATCCTACCGCCTAGATATGCTCTTTTTGAAAACTCACCAGGAGTTGCCAATCTGACATTACACTTTAGAATCTCTTCCAGCAAAAGTGCTGCAACTATATAGCCACCATGCACTTGAAATTCGACCACATCTTCAGTCGTAAATGAACGAGGCGATTCAAAATAGATAGTTATCCCCTCATCAATAAAATCTCCTTCAAGTGTAAAAAGATTTGATAGGGTTGCATATCTTGGAGTTAATCTGCTTTTTTTTGTGATTTGTAGTCCAACATCCAAAGCTTTTTTTCCACTTACCCTAACAATAGCTATAGACCCTACACCATTTGGTGTAGCAATAGCAGCTATGGTATCTTCAAACATCAGCTCTCTTGGGATGTCAAAAAATCATTTATAACAATATATCTATCTCCATCATTTGTATTTCTAAAAGAGACATACTTATTTGGGAAAATCTCCCTTAACTCTTTTAGAGCAATATGTGCTAAAACTCCATCTAGTGGTTTAGTCTGACCTTTGCCATTCTTTTTTATATACTCTACTATTGGTTGAAGATAATTTTTTATCATCTCTTCTTGATTTTTCAAAAACTCTGCAATCTCTAGTCTAATCATCACATTTTCATATTTTGAATTTATCCAGTTAAAGAGCATATATGAAAGAGCTTTGTATCTATAGCCCTCTTTTCCAATAAGCAAAGCAGCATCATCTCCGCTAAACTCAATAAATATAGTCTGTTTATCATGCACACTAACTTTGATTCTCTCTAGTGCAAAGCAGCTATACGCGAAAACTCTATTTAGCTCATCCTCTATCTCGATAGCAATTTCATCAATATCTCTGTTGAAATTATCAATCACACTATTTGTTTTATATCTATCTTTTGTGTATCTTTTTTTTGATTCTACATCTTTTGGAGTATTGTTACTTGGAGTATTGCTACTTTTTTTCTCTACTACCCTCTCCTCTTTGATTCTCTTTTGACTAACTTGTAAAGCTCTCTTTTCGGTTACTTTTATCTCTTCCTCTTTTTTTATCTCTTCTGTTGCTATCTCTTTGATAGTCTCATTTTTTGTGATCTTATTTTTTTCTAAGTCTCTTTTGATTTTTATCTCACTTTTAATACTAGCGACTACAATCGCATCTCTTTTTCCAAAACCAAAAAAACCTCTTTTTTCGCACTGGACAACCTCATAGGTCATCTCAGAAACGGAACATTCTAGTTTTATTGATGCTTGATACAGTGCCTCATCAAGTGATTTTGATGAAACTTTTATCATCTCATTTTCTCTACTGCTCATTGCTTTTTGCTGCCTTTTTCTTTGCTTCCATAGTCTTATTTATTATGTATTGTTGAAGTATTGAGAATAGATTATTCACAAACCAATACAGAACTAGACCTGAAGGGAATGTTATAAAAAATATTGTAAAAATAAGAGGTAGATATCTAAAAATCTTCTCTTGCATAGGATCAGTAAAAGTTGTAGGTGTCATCCTTTGATGTAGATACATAGAAGCACCCATGAGGATTGGCAAAATAAAATATGGATCCATCACAGACATATCCTCAATCCAGAGAATCCACTCAGCACCTTTTAGCTCTATAGCATTGTACAAAACCCTATATATTGCAAAAAATACAGGGATTTGCATAAGCATCGGAAGACATCCACCCATTGGATTTGCACCATGCTTTTTGTATAGCTCCATCATGTGAGCTTGCATTTTTTGGTGATCACCTTTATATTTTGCCTGTATCTCTTTCATCTTAGGTGCGATATCTTTGAGCTTTTGCATAGATACCATACCCTTGTAAGTGAGTGGATATAGCACCAATCTTACTAAGAATGTAAGCATCACAATAGCCCAACCCCAGTTTCCTATCAATCCATGAAGGTAAGATAGGAGCAAAAAGAGAGGTTTTGCAAAAAATGTGATAAAACCATACTCAATAGCATTTGTTAAGATTGGGTCAATACTCTCCATAATCTCATAATCTTTAGGTCCAATATAGCCTTTGAGATTAATACTTCCATCAGCCTCAACAAAAAGTTGTGCATTTGAGTTTTTATCTTTTGAGACTGCTACATTCATACCCTCTTTGGTATAAAAGAGAGTTGTGTAGTATCTATCTGCAGTTGCTGCCATAAAAGAGTTGACAAAATACTCACCACCTAGAGCATCTCCATCTTCTATCTTTTCAATCGTATCATCATTTTCTAAGACAAGAGCACCTTTGAATACAAAAGCATCCTCATCTGCTACTGGTCTCATACCAGGAGAGATAAAAAATTTCTTCTCTGCACTATTTTCAACCCTAAGATCATATCCGCCATTTGGATAGAATGTGATAATCTTTTTTATCTCCACATCATCAACTATCTGAGTTAATATAATCTCTTTGGCACTACCTTCAAGATTTAGCTCTTTTATATTTGCACTATATCTCTCTTCAAAAGCTCTCTTATTAAATGTTGCATCTGCAAATCTAACCTCAAGAGGTCTTGGAGATGAAAATGGTGCAAACAGAAGCATCTCTTTAGCATCACCTACTAAAAACTTCCCTTCTAGCAGATAAGCTTGTGAAATCCTACCTAGTGAATCTATCTCGAGTTTATATTTTTTGGAATTTATAGTAGCAATAATATCTCCGCCACCTTTTCCACCCTCTAGAGTTTCACCACTTGCTTTTGTATCTGGAGCTGCATTGCTAGCTAAATTTGGTGCAGCATTTTCTCCTCCGCCTATGTTGCTAGTAGCTTTTTGCTCTACTCTAACCTCTACATCTTCTATGCTTTGTTCTGGGGTTGTAAAGTATGTGTAGGGGAT
The DNA here is from genome assembly GCA_011390245.1 of Campylobacterales bacterium. GTDB lineage: Bacteria > Campylobacterota > Campylobacteria > Campylobacterales > JAABSR01 > JAABSR01. The sequence continues at coordinate 3,545 of JAABSR010000095.1, read as the reverse complement.
GAAAAAAAGTAGTGAGAGAACTGTGGCTATAAGTATTCTTGTCTGTATTGTTAAATCATCAAATTTTTTAAACACGCGATTACCTTAAACTGATTTTTTAAATCTTTTAATTGCTATAAATCTATCTCTCTTCTCTCCACTTGGAATAAGCCAGTAGATAGTTTTATCAATCTCCTCATCTCTTATCTCTTTTTGCTTCAATATCTCTTTTTGCAACTCCCCTTTTTTGACAACTGGGTAATCTACTCCCCCATCTGTAAGAGGGCTACATCTTACTACTCTAATAAGAGTTAAAAAAAACGCCTTAAAAAATGAGTTGTTTTCAAATTGCCACACTCCATACTCTGAACATGTAGGATAAAATCTACAACTCCTACCAAAAAATGGGGAGAGTAACTTTTTGTATAGCAAAATAGTAAATATAGCAATTTTTTTAGGTGACACTACTTCAAAATATCCAGCTTCTTGAAGCAATAGATTACATCTCTTTTTATATCTTCATAATGCAATTTATCTATACCATTTTTTGCGACAAATACATAAGAGCCAGAGCACAAAAGAGGCTCATGCTCCATAAATATAGCTCTATAGATTCTCTTTGCTCTGTTCCTCTTGATAGCATTTCCAACTCTCTTAGTAGCTGTCAATCCAATAAGCTTCTCTTCGCCCTTTTTGTAAAAGAGTAGAGTAGATTTTGAGTGCCATCTTCTACCATTTTTATAGACATCTTCAAACTGATAACTCCTCTTTAGAGTATTCAATTTTTAGACAGCTAATCTTTTTCTGCCTCTAGCTCTTCTTCTATTAATAAGCCTTCTTCCGTTTTTTGTCTTCATCCTCATTCTAAAACCGTGAGTTCTTTTTCTAGGTGTGTTATGTGGTTGATATGTTCTTTTCATCTCTTACTATCCTTATTTATATCTCAAAATATATTTATTCAATTTAACAAAATTGGGCAGGGATTTTACCCTCTTTTTACTTAATCTCCTTTAAATCCCACATCTAGTTGCAATAGCTGCAGCAATAACTGCTGCTACATCTCTAGGATCTCTCTGTTCAACTGGTATTAGAGAATCCATCTTCTCCTCTAAAAATGATGTATCAAAATGTCCTTTTCTAAAATCCCTATCTTTTGCTATGTTTGCCAAAAATGGAATAGTAGTCTTTACGCCTCTTACTCTAAACTCATTTAATGCACGCGTTAGTTTATTTACTGCTAATTCATAAGAGGAGGCTTTTATGATTAGCTTTGCAATCATAGAATCATAATATGGTGGAATAACATAATCTTTATAGACACAACTATCTACCCTAACTCCAGGTCCTAGTGCTGGATAGTAGGCAGTTATCTTGCCAGAGTTTGGCTTGAAATCATTTGCAACATCTTCTGCATTGATTCTTACCTCAATAGCACTACCTCTTATGTGTATATCAGATTGAGTCAAATCAAGAACTTCACCACTTGCAACTCTTATCTGTCTGCTTATAAGATCATATCCAGTTACCTCTTCTGTAACTCCATGCTCTACTTGGATTCTTGTATTCATCTCCATAAAATAGAAACTATTAAAATCATCCACCAAAAACTCAACAGTTCCAGCATTGGTATATCCTACCGCTTGTGCAGCAGCAATAGCCACAGCTCCCATCCTACGCCTCAAATCCTCAGAAATTGAAGGCGAAGGAGCGATCTCGACAAGCTTTTGATGTCTTCTTTGGATAGAGCAATCTCTCTCACCTAAATGTATTATGTGCCCATAATTATCCGCAAGAATCTGAAACTCTATATGTTTTGGATTTACTACATACTTCTCCATAAAAACATCATCATTTTTGAAAAATGCCAAAGACTCTCTTTTGCAAGCCTCAAAATTACTCTCCAAGTTCTCTTCAGCCCTCACAACTCTAATACCTCTACCACCGCCACCGCTACTTGCTTTAAGTATTACAGGATATCCAATTTTGTGAGCTATCTTTTTTATCTCTTCCATGGAGCTATTATTTAAAACTTCAGTACCTGGAACTACTGGAATTCCATTTTTTTGCATGATATCTCTAGCTGCATTTTTATCGCCCATCTTTGCAATAACATCAGAATCTGGACCTATCCATATCAAACCAGCTCTCTTGACCATTTTCGCAAAAAATGAGTTCTCACTCAAAAAACCATACCCAGGATGGATAGCATCAGCCCCACTCTCTTTTGCTATCTCTATTATTCTCTCTGGATCTAGATAGCCTTTTATAGGATCTTGGCTAACTTCATGAGCCTCAGTTGCCATCTTGACATGTAGAGATTCTCTATCTGCCCTAGAGTGGATTGCAACAGATTCTATATTTAAATCATTGCAGGCTCTAATAATTCTTACTGCTATCTCACCTCTATTTGCTATTAAAATCTTCTTCAACATCTTCTAAGTCCTTCTTGAGTGCTTTTTTGATTTTGCCTTAAATCTTAACAGAATTTGACTTATGATAATATTCTGCAAAAATTTGCAAAAACAGTAGGAACTAGATGAGTATATTTGAAGCTTTTTTACTTGGGGTGCTGGAGGGACTTACAGAATTTCTACCAGTCTCATCAACTGGGCACCTAATACTTGCTTCTACCCTTTTGGGAATCGAGCAAAGTAGTGCACATAAAACCTTTGAGATAACCATCCAGTTAGGCTCTATTTTGGCTGTAGTTTACCTCTATAGAGACAAACTTTTTAGTGATTTTGAGCTGTGGAAAAAACTAATAGTTGCTTTTATTCCTACTGGAATCATAGGTCTTCTTTTTTACAAACATATAAAAGAGCTTTTTATCCCTGAAACTGTAGCTCTTATGCTTATTTTGGGTGGGATTGTCTTTATAGTGGTAGAGAGGTTTTACAACTACAAAGAACATAATATTGATGATGTATCAAAAATAACCTACAAAAAGGCTTTTTTTGTAGGTCTTTTTCAATCTATTGCAATGATACCAGGTACTTCTAGAAGTGGGGCAACAATCATAGGAGGACTTTTGCTTGGTTTAAATAGAAAAACTGCAGCAGAGTTCTCATTTTTGCTCGCTGTACCTACTATGTTTGTAGCAACTTTTTATGATATATACAAAAACTTTGAAGAGGTCACACATAGCGGAATCTGGGGAGAGATCGCTATTGGCTTTGTAGTCTCATTTTTCTTTGCAATCATTGCTATTAAAAGTTTTATAGCTTTTTTATCTAGATTCTCTTTTGTGCCTTTTGGTATATATAGAATCTTATTAGGGTTAATCTTTTTTATCTTTATTTTCTAGAGTAAATTTTCAACCACCACTCTCTCTAGAAATATTGCTAGCACTACAAAATAGAGTAATATTATATATCTCCTATGCCTTTGTGGGTTCACCTTTTGAGCCAAAACCACCCCCACATAAACACCAAAAAGTGAAAAAACTCCAACTACTCCGCCCAAAAAATAGTCGATATGCTCATAATATGCCATAGAGGCAAATCCAGAAAATGAGGAGAAGATGACAAAAAATAGTGACATAGAGATAGCTTTTTTTATGCTATACC
>JAABSR010000094.1 GCA_011390245.1 Campylobacterales bacterium | reverse complement strand
TAAGAGAGGCAGTGATAAGCAACTCTACAGTGCCAATTGGAACAGTGCCTATCTATCAGATACTTCATGACATTGGAAATGATATAAACAATCTAACCATAGAAAAAATGCTTGAAGTATTAGAGAGACAAGCGAAGCAGGGAGTTAGCTATTTTACGATTCATTGTGGTTTTTTGCTAGAACACATGCCTCTAGTAGCAAAAAGAAAGATGGGTGTTGTAAGTCGTGGTGGAAGTTTGATGGCATCTTGGATGTTAAACCACCACAAAGAAAATCCATTCTTTAGTGCTTATGATGAGATTTTAGATATTTGCAAAAGATATGATGTAGCTCTCTCTTTGGGGGATTCTTTGCGACCTGGATGTCTAGCTGATGCAAGTGATGAGGCTCAACTTGGTGAGCTAAAAACCTTAGGTGAGCTAACACTTAGAGCAAGAGAGAAGGATGTGCAAGTGATGGTTGAAGGTCCTGGCCATGTTCCTCTAAATCAGATAGAGCGAAATGTAAAACTACAAAAAGAGTATTGCCATGAAGCGCCATTTTATGTGCTTGGTCCACTTGTCACAGATATCGCAGCTGGATATGACCATATAGCTTCAGCCATTGGTGCTACTATCGCGGCTTGGCATGGTGTGGCGATGCTTTGTTATGTCACTCCAAAAGAGCATCTTGGTCTGCCAAATGCAAAAGATGTAAGAGAGGGGATCATAGCCTATAAAATCGCCGCTCACTCAGCAGATATCGCTAGAGGAAGAGTTGGAGCAAGGGAAAGAGATGATGCTATGAGTGATGCAAGATATGCTTTTGATTGGAATAAACAATTTGAGTTAGCACTTGACCCTGAGAGAGCAAGAGAGTATCACGATGAAGCACTTCCTCAAGATGTCTTCAAAGAGGCTGAGTTTTGCTCAATGTGTGGTCCAAAATTTTGTAGCTATAAGATAAGTCAAGATATAGTTGCAGCTCACAATCTAGAAGAGGCTAATTAGTTAAAATTTTTGCAAAAAGGAAAGTAATGCTAACACAGGATATTATCAAAGAGGCACTAAAAACAGTAACCTACCCAGGATTTGAAAAAGATATAGTCTCTTATGGCTTTTTGAAACATGTAGATCTTGATGGTGATAAGGTTACACTATCTCTAGATATTCCATCAAGCGCAGAAGAAGTGAGTAGAGCTTTGGAGAAAAGTATTGTAAATAGGCTAGTAGGTTTAGATATGAGCGAAAATAATATTATTGTAAATATAAAAAAACCAGATATTGCTCAAAGAAATGCGATGGGTAAAAATATCGCCCCACAAATAAAAAATTTCCTAATGGTGAGTAGCGGAAAAGGTGGTGTTGGAAAATCCACAACTACTGTAAATATAGCGATAGCCTTAGCCCAACAAGGCAAAAAGGTAGGAATCCTAGACGCTGATATCTATGGTCCAAACATACCTAGGATGATTGGCGTAGGTGGAAATAAGCCAAAAATAGAAAATGGTAAAGTTATTCCTCTTGAGGCATTTGGTTTAGAGGTCATGAGCATGGGGCTAATCTATGAAGAGGGCGAATCACTCATCTGGAGAGGACCCATGATCATGAGAGCAGTTGAGCAACTCTTAAGAGATGTGGCATGGAGTGAACTTGATGTTTTAGTCATTGATATGCCTCCTGGTACTGGAGATGCGCAGCTTACTTTGGCTCAAAGTGTCCCAGTAACTGCTGGAGTGACTGTGAGCACTCCTCAAAGTGTCTCACTTGATGATAGTGCAAGATCTCTAGCAATGTTTAAAAAACTAAATATCCCTATTGCAGGAATCATAGAAAATATGAGTGGTTTTATATGTCCAGAATCTGGTAAAGAGTATGATATCTTTGGCAAGGGCACAACACAACCATTGGCTGAAAAATACAATACCTTCGTCTTAGCTCAAATCCCTATAGAACCAAATGTGAGAATTGGTGGGGATGAGGGTAAACCTATAGTCTATTTCCATAGCGATTCTGTATCTGCAAAAGAGTATATGAAAGCGGCTCACAGAGTTTGGGATGAGATAGAGAGAATAAATTCAGAGGGTGGAGCAAGCAATGCACAAATTCAACCAACTCCTGCTGGAGGGGCAGCCTGTCATTAGAAAATATAATAACTGCCAAAAACCTAAAAAAGAGTTTTGATTCTTTAGCTGTCATAAAAGATATCTCTTTTGAGGTAAAAAGTGGCATCTGCTTTGGGCTTTTGGGTCCAAATGGTGCTGGCAAAACTACTGTGATCAAGATGATTTTGGGATTAAGCCCCATAGATAGTGGAAGTTTGGAGGTTTTAGGGTTTGAGATACCAAAAGATGCGACTACTGCAAGAGAGAAAATAGGTGTAGTGCCTCAAATTGATAATCTAGACCCTGAATTTACAGTAGAGGAGAATCTAAGAATCTATGGAAGCTACTTCAATCTAAAAAAAGATTTTTTAGAAGAGCAGATCCCAAAGCTTTTGAAGTTTGCAGAGCTGGAGAATAAAAAAGATCTCCGTATCCAAAAGCTCTCAGGTGGAATGCTAAGACGACTAACTATTGCTAGATCTATGGTGCACAACCCAGAGCTAATAATCCTAGATGAGCCAACTACAGGACTTGATCCCCAAGTGAGACATGCACTATGGGATCGGCTTTTTGAGCTAAAAAATAGCGGAAAAACACTACTTCTAACAACACACTACATGGATGAAGCACAAAGATTGTGCGATGAGATTGTCATCATGGATAGGGGTGAGATTTTAGATAGGGATAGCCCAAGAGAGCTTATAAGAAAGCATATAGATGGTGATGTTGTAGAGATTCGAGGGGCAAATGGCAGTGAGCTTGAAAAAGAGATAGATAGACTAGATATTAGAACTGAAAAGTTTCAAGATCAGATTCTTTGCTATACCAACTCACCTTTGGAACTTATGAAGTTTAGCTCCAAATATAGTGACTTCTCTTTTATACAAAGACCTGCAAACTTAGAAGATGTCTTTTTGAAATTAACTGGTAGGGAGCTAAAAGAGTGAAGACTAAAATATCTATTCCTAGATTTCACAAGCTAGCTCTTGCAATTTGGGCAAGAAACTTTAGGGTATGGAGAAGACTCATGGGACCAATGCTTATGCTTCATATTGGCGAACCTATGATCTATCTTGTTGGACTTGGACTTGGACTTGGGCTATTTATTGGAGAGATGGGAGAGATGTCATATTTGACTTTTCTTGCATCTGGTTTTATTGCTAGTAGCACTATGATGGCAGTTAGCATGGAGGGGATGTATAGCGTCTATACTAGGATGGTGACTCAACAAACCTATGCAGGCATTATGAATACTCCAGTAAAAATTGATGATATAGTTTTGGGTGAAAATATCTGGTGTGGCACAAAGGGCGTACTAACCTCTGGAGCGATTTTATTGGTTGCTGCTATATTTGGAGCGGTGGAAAGTCCTATGAGTTTGATAGCTATCCCTATTGGATTTTTAGTAGGTATAACCTTTGCAGGACTTGCCATGTCAATAAGTGCGATATCTCCTGGATATGAGTTTTTCAACTACTACTTCACACTTGTAATAACTCCAATGTTTATGCTAAGTGGAGTATTTTTCCCTATCTCAACACTTCCTGAGTGGCTTCAATCTTTTGTAGTAATTTTACCTCTATTTCATGCTGTAGAGCTGATTAGACCTTTTGTTGTTGGAGAGATTCCACAAGGCTGGATATTAAATATTTCAGTACTACTTTTTTATGCGGCTATTGGACATTTTATAGCTGTAAATCTTATTAGGAGAAGATTGATAATATAAACTATTGCTTTTTTATTTTTTTTGGGATAAGAGAAATATTTGGAATTGGTCTTGATAAATGGGGACGGTTTAGTTTAGAGAATGTCACCAAATGTGCTGTTGCTTTTTTTGGTCTCTATATCACTTATGATAGAATCTCCACTCTCTTTTATCGCCTTATTTAGTCCATTCATAGCTCTTTTTAGCATTAAGTTTTGGTTATCATTATCTTGGTAGGTTGCACAGCTTATCTTGAAATTGTATCTATTTTGGATGATTATGTGGTTTTTTCTCATCTCAGATATTAGTCTATTAGCAAACTTTATCGCTCCATCTCGATCTGTTTTGTAGCAGATTACGAAGTATCTATTTGTCTCCCATTTTGAGAGGATATCTGTAGGTCTTATTGTGTTTTTAGCAATCTTTTCTACCACCCCAAAAGTGCTATCTCCCATACGATCAAGCTTTATTGTGCTATTTTTCTCATCACTTATGCAAAAAAGCACCAAAGAAAATACCCCACCATATCGCTTTGACCTATGTATCTCAACTGAGAGATTTTCTCTAACAATCTTCCATGAGTTTAACTTTGGAGAGTTAGCTATTTCATACTCTTTTATCTTCTCAAGCAACATATTCTCTTCAGCTGTAATATCACTAAAAGTTAAAATAGTGCCACTACCGCTACTATCTGCATTGACTAGGTGGATAACAAATTTACAAGCCTCTTCATCGACACCTTTTAATATACATTTTCTATAACCTTCAGGTCTCTCCAAAAGCTGGCTTATCCAATCACTCCTACTATCATTGCTGAAAAAATAGCCTTTGAGTGGGATAAAAATCATCTCAAAACTATCATGCTTTTTCTTAAAAGACTCAACATCTTCACATCCAAAAAAACTAAGAAACCTCTTATTTGCTTGTACTAATTCACCATTTTTTATAGTCACAACCATAGGAGGGATAATATTTAGCACTCTTTCGCATTCATTTTTACTCTCACTCATCTCTTTTGCTTTTTTCTTGATAGAGTTTATAGAGTTGATTGGCTTTAGTGATTGCAAAAGGACTCTTTTTAGTTCATCAATTTTAAAATCTTCACTCAATACAAAAAAAGATCCAAGATTCAAAAAGAGCATGAGCTTTTTAGAATCTACTCTACTTTGCTCAACTCCTATAGATATAAATGGAGCAAGAGGCGTATTTTGGCGTATTTTGGATAGCTCTTTGTAGAGGGCATTATCAAAGCTATCACATCCAACTATCAAAACATCGCATGAGCTTTTTAGAAAGTTTTGTGCTAGATTCTCAACTTTTGAGCTATTTATAAATTTTTTTGATTTGTTTGCCAAAAGCTTATGCAATCTCTTATAAGGGGTAGAATCTGTAGGTAGATTTGTAAAAAAAGATATACTAGATATCATTTTTGAGCCTTAAAAAATAGAACAAATTCACTCCCCTCTCCTATTTTAGAGTTTATTCTTATATCTATGCCATTATCATCGCAAAAATCTTTGACAAAACTAAGTCCGATACCAAACCCAGATGAGCCTTCATTAGCTTGAAAATATCTATCAAATACTCTCAAAATCTTCTCTTCACTTATGCCTAAGCCACTGTCTTTGATTCTGAGTATATCTTTTGCTAGATATATTTTAACATCTCCACCATCATTGCTATATTTTATAGCATTATCTATAAGATTTTTTAACATCTTGAGATATCCTAGCCTCTCTCCTTTTATGTTAAAAGTGTCTAGGTTTGTGCTTATTTTAACTCTTTTATTATCAAAAAGAGAGATAGATTCTAAAACCAACTCTCTTAGGTCAAACTCCTCTATTTTTGGCTGTTTTATTTGTGATCTTATCGCATACTCTAGATTTTCATACTCTCTGGAAAGACTCTTTGCAGCAAGCTCAATCCTCTCTATTTTTCTAAGCTTCTTTAAATCGCTCTCATTCTCTTTTAGCATACTACTATTTGCCACTATAGTGCTAACTGGGATATTTAGTTCATGAATCATCTCTTTTAGTAGATTATCTAGCTTCTCTATATCGCTACTATAGGGTTTGATGATAGATTTGATGAAGAAAAAACCAGCTCCACCGCCAACAATCCCAAAAAGAAAAAATAGCTCAAAAAGATAGCTCTCAAATGAAAGTGAGTGAGTCAAAATATAAAAAGCTGCTAAAAATAGAAGCAAAATACAAGCAAAAGCAAAAGAGAGAACGATATAGCTCTCGAGATATTTTTTATCCTTTAAATCTATATCCGATTCCTCTTATGTTTTCAACATTTGCACCTAAATGTCTCTTTAGTGTATTTACATAAACTCTCAAAGAGCCTTCAGAGCTGTATATCTCCTCACCCCAAAGCTCGCTGAAAATTTCAGATTTTGAGACTATTTGACCTCTATGAAGAAGCAACATTTTCAAAAGCTCACTCTCCTTTTTTGATAGAGAAATCTCATCTTTTCCTTTTAGCAAAACTAGGTTAGAAACATCAAAAACTATATCGTCTTCTATGACAATAAATCTATCTTTTTTACCATAACTTCTATATAAGATAGCCTCTATTTTACACAAAAGCTCATCTAAATCAAATGGCTTTTTTATAAAGTCATCGCAACCACTACTATATCCCTCTAGTAGCTTCTCTTTTGTGTTATATGAGGTGATAAAAATAGCAGGAGTATTATCTCCACTCTCTCTAAGTGAGCTAAGAAGCTCCAAGCCATTTATCTTTGGTACATTTATATCCAAAAGATATAGCTCAAAACTCTCCTCAAAAGTGGTATCTAAAACCTCCTCCCCATTTTTGCAGGTAGTGACTTTGTAGCCTTTATCTAGTAGATACTCCTCTAGAGTCTCCAAAAAAAGCTCATCATCTTCTAAGAGTAGTATCTTAAAATATCCTCTATTTTGCAAACTCGATCGCCCTTAGCTCTCTGATAACATTTACTTTGATCTCTCCTGGAAATTGGATCTTATTTTGTATCTCATTTGCTATCTCTTTTGCAAGCAAAGATGTCTCATCATCATTTATCAAATCAGCATTGACAATAACCCTTATCTCCCTACCTGCATTTATTGCGTATGCATGTTTTACACATGCATTATCGCTCGCTATCTGTTCAATCTCTTGAACTCTTTTTAGGAAAGATTCTAAAACCTCTCTCCTAGCTCCTGGTCTTGCTGCTGAGAGAGTATCTGCTGTGCAA
>JAABSR010000093.1 GCA_011390245.1 Campylobacterales bacterium | reverse complement strand
GCCTCTTTTGCTTCAATAATAGTACCAATTTTTAGCTCACACTTAAAAAAGTCATCTATTGATATTTTTGGCATCTCTTCTATTTTTTGCTCTTTTTTTGGAGGTTGTGATTCGCTCTTCATAAGAGGCTCATCTATTCTTGGAAAAAGCGGTGGAGTATCTTTTATCACAAATTCATCTAAATATTTTCTCTCATTTATGTATCTATTGTAGTTTTGAGTGTCTATCTCAACACTCAAGGCCTCTGCGATTTTTGAGGTTGTCTTTGGCATTACAGGGTGGAGTAGAATAGAGACTTTAACTAAAATATTTGCAACCAAGGCAATAAGTGCCATAGCTTCATCATTTCTTCCCTCTTTGATTTTAACCCATGGCTCATGAATTGTTATTGATTGATTTGCCAAAGATAGAGGTTTCCATAGCTCTTCTAGATATCTATTTAGCTGCATCTCATATATAAACTCATCAATTTTCAAAAGATGCTCTTCGCACTCTTTTATCTCATTTAGATGATATTTTTCTAGATTTGAAGAATCTATCCTGCCCTCAAAGTATTTATTGCTCATGCCTATGATTCTATTTAATAAATTGCCTAGATCATTGCTCAAATCTGAATTCAATCTATCAATAAGTGCCTTTTGGGAGAAGTCACCATCTTGACCAAAAGGCACTTCTCTGAGCATAAAATATCTAAAATTCTCTAACCCATAAGCATCTGCTACCTCTTTTGGATTTATCACATTTCCAACTGATTTGCTCATCTTCTCGCCATTTCTAGTCCACCATCCATGAGCAGCGATATGAGTAGGCAGAGGCAAACCTACGCTCATCAAAAATGCAGGCCAATAGATTGCGTGGAATCTTAAAATATCTTTACCCAAAAGATGTATTTTTGCGGGCCAATATCTCATATCTTTGTCATCATCTCCATAGCCTAAAGCTGTGACATAATTAAAAAGTGCATCTAGCCAAACATAGATGACATGCTTTGGTGAGTTTATCGATTCTGGAAGTTTTATACCCCAATCAAATGAGGTTCTAGTGATTGAGAGGTCATTTAAGCCATCTTTTACAAAGTTTATTATCTCATTTCTTTTTGTTTTTGGAAGTATGCAGTTTGGATTCTGTTCATACCATTTAAGCAGCCTATCTTGATATGAACTTAGCTTAAAAAAGTAGCTCTCCTCTTGAACTATCCTAGTCTCTTTTCCACATTCAGGACAAAACTCTTCATCTACAAGCTGTCTCTTTTGGAAAAATGTCTCGCAACTCACACAATAGTGTCCCTCATACTCACCCTTGTATATATCACCATTTTCAAACATCTTCAAGAAGGCTTTTTGTACACCTGCTATATGCTCTTTGTCAGTTGTTCTTATAAACTTATCATAAGAGATTTCAAATTCATCCCAGAGCTCTCTAAATTTTGAGCTTATCTCATCAGCATAGTCTATAGATGATTTTCCTCTTTTTTTGGCACTCTCCTCTATCTTTTGACCATGCTCATCAGTCCCTGTTAAAAAAAATGTATCATAACCAACAAGCCTGCTATACCTAGCAAGAGTATCAGCGATCATGGTAGTATATGCATGACCAATATGTGGTATATCATTAACATAGTAGATAGGAGTAGTTATGTAAATTTTCTTATCCTTACAACTCATATATAAATTCCCTTCTCTTTCTCTTAAAATTCAAATCCACCTCTAGCTCCCTTGTTCATACTCTCATATACAGAAGTTACATAGGCTTTTCTAATTTTACACCCAATAAGTTCATCACAGGCAAAACAACTCTTAAGGGCTCTTTCTTTTTGACACTCCAAAAGCTCATCTTTTCTATTTTCCCTCTTCTCTATCCACTCATCTTTTAGTAAATCAGCTTTTTGCATAAGCCTCTTTAATCTTCTCTATCTCATATTTTGAACCCAAAAAACATGGAGTAGTATCATGATAATGTTCAGGTTTTAGCTCTAGTGCCCTAGTAGATTTGGCATCTATAGCACCGCCGCCTGCTAGTTCATAAATATGTGCAAAAGGTAAAACCTCAAATATCATCCTAAGTTTACCTTTTGGTCTATCTGCTGTACCAGGATAGCTGAAAATTCCGCCACCTTTTATAAGAATCTGATGTAAATCAGGAACCATACCACCTGAATATCTCAAACGATATCCCTCATTAAAAAAGGATTCTATCACCTCTTTGTGGTGTTTTTCCCAATGCTGCTGAGTTCCACCTGGTGAATTTATATTACCTCTCTCTTTTAAAATAAGAGATTTTTTATACTCAAAAACACCATACTGAAATGTATAAAGATCTACTGACTTATGAGCCAAAACAAGCTCAATACCAGGTCCATAAACAACATACGCACTAGCTACTAGATTCTCTCCAGTAAATTCACCATCATATATACCAAATATAGTTCCAACGCTCAAGTTTGCCTCTACTATAGATGAACCATCAAGTGGATCATAGCCTACATGGTATCTACCATCTAGATTGCAAATAACGCACTCATCTTTCTCTTCACTACACAAGGACTTAATAGTTGCTATCTTACTAAGCTCTTTTTCGATTATCAAATCAGCCTTCACATCGGCTTTGAGTTGCATATCTCCAGTGCTATTTTGGGTTTCAAAATATTCACCCTCACTTTCTCCAATAACACCTTGTATATATATCGCTACCTCTTTTATCTTCTCAAATATCTCTGCTAGATCTTTTTCTAAATTATCGTTCATATTACCTACTTTAGAAATTTTTATTTATCCATCACTATTTATTTTTGAAATAAGCTCTTTTAGTACAGATTCTGCCTTCTCTAGCTCTATCTGACAAGTTCCAGCATTTTCATGCCCACCTCCATTGTATTTTAGCATCAGCTCTCCTACATTTGTTTTTGAGGTTCTATTGATTATGGATTTTCCTGTTGCAAATACAACATTTTGTTTCTGAAATCCCCACAGCTTATGGATAGAGATATTGCAATCTAGAAAGATAGCATAAATCATAAATCTATTACCTGCATATATAGTCTCTTCATTCATCAAATCAAGTACTACAAGATTGTCATAGACTGTAGAGCATCTCTCTATCTGCTCTTTAAATTTTGGCTCATGATCTCTATATAGTTCTACTCTCTCTTTGACATCTGGAAGGGCTAAAATCTCCTCTATAGTGTGGTTTTTACAATAATCAATCAAATCCATCATCAGTGCATAATTTGAGATTGTAAACTCTTTAAATCTCCCAAGTCCAGTCCTAGCATCCATAAGATAGTTTAGGAGCGTCCATCCATCTGGATTTAAAACCTCCTCTTTGCTATATTGTGCACTATCTGCCTTGTCAACTGCATCCATCATCTCTTCACTAATCTCAGGAAATCTCTCTTTTCCTCCATAGTAGTCATAAACAACTCTAGCAGCTGAGGGAGCTTTTGGGTCTATGATATGGTTTTCATTTTTTTCATTTCTGATGGTTTCACTTAGATGATGATCAAAAGCTAGATAAACTCCATCAACATAGGGAAGATTTGTAGTGATATCTCCATCGCTTATCTCCACCTTTCCATCTTGCATATCTTTTGGGTGGACAAACTTGATATCATCAATCAAATCCAAATCTTTTAGAAGCACTGCACACACCAAGCCATCAAAATCACTTCTGGTTACCAACCTATACTTTTTGCTCATATTTCCCCCTTGATTTTTCACATTCTGCTAGTATAACATTTAAGCGTTTAGATTTATTATACACATAACAAAATATATTACACATAAGTCTCTTTACAAGATTTTATACCATTTTTAGTTACAATGGCAACTTATCTATTAACCTTCAAAGGCGGTCTTTTTTATGATAAAAGTAGCTCCTTCAGTTCTATCTGCTGATTTTGGCAACCTAGCAAATGAGGTTAAGTCTATTTGTGATTTTGGTTGTGATTTTGTCCATGTAGATGTTATGGATGGTCATTTTGTTCCAAATCTCACAATAGGACCTCTAGTAGTAGATGCTATCAACAAAGCATCTACCAAACCTCTTGATATTCATCTGATGGTAGAAAATAACACATTTTTTGTAGATCTTTTTAAAAATCTAAACCCAGAATTTATCTCTTTTCATATAGAAGAGGAGAAGCACCCTCACAGACTTATCCAATACATTCGCTCTCTAGGAATCCGCCCTGCAATAACTCTAAATCCGCACACCCATCCCTCTTCCATAGAGTACATCTTAGAGGATGTAGATATGGTGCTTGTGATGAGTGTAAATCCTGGCTTTGGTGGGCAGAAATTTATAGAGAGCTCAATAAAAAAGATAAAAGAGATAAAAGAGCTATGCCAAAAAAGAAACCCAAAATGTCTAATAGAGATAGATGGTGGCGTAAATGATAAAAATATAAAAGAGCTAAAAGAGGCAGGAGTTGATATAGTAGTCGCAGGAAGTTATGTTTTTGGGTCAGAAAATAGAGAGAAGGCGATAAAATCTCTACAGATATAGAAGCAAAATATGCTTAGGGTAAAAATTTGTGGCATCACAAATATAGAAGATGCTCTATGTTGCGTAAAAAATGGAGCTGATGCTATTGGTTTTATCTTTTACAAAAAATCACAAAGATATATAGAACCTAGAAGAGCCAAAGAGATATCAAATGCTCTACCACCATTTGTTGAAAGAGTTGGGGTTTTTGTGGAGGATACTCCAGAGGAGATAGATTCTATCTGCAAGGAAGCAAATCTATCCCTAGCTCAACTTCATAGTCAAAGTATTGATAGAAGCAAAGTGAAAAGCAAATCTATAGAGGTTATTAGAGCAAAAACAAAAGAAGATCTACTAAGCTTAAATCCTAGCAGATACTATTTGGTGGATGCATTTATAGAGGAGTATGGCGGTGAGGGAGCTAGGGTTGAGCTTGATTGGTTTGAAGGTGTTGATTGCTCCAAAATCATATTAGCTGGTGGATTAAATATAAAAAATATAAAAAATATAGAACCTTATGGTTTTTATGGAGTTGATGTAAGTAGTGGGGTTGAAAGCGAAAAAGGTATCAAGGATCACAAAAAAGTAAAAGAGTTTATAAACAGATGCAAAAAAGATATGATAAATTAATCCAAAAACTTAAAAAATCACCTATATTGGTTGAAGAGTTCTCTACTTTGGCAACTGATGTATTTGGTCTTTTTACAGATTCTGAAGAGGTCTATGAGTACTTTAAATCTTGTGGGTTGCCTCTAGAGAGAGATGGGGATTTTATTCATCTTAAAACTACAAATACACCAATAGATAAAGAGGTTTTTTGTATTGTAGATATTGAGACAAATGGAAGTAAACCTAGCAGATCTCAAATCATAGAGATAGGGGCTTTAAAGATTAAAAACCTAGAGATTATAGATAGATTTGAATCCCTAATCTATTGTGAAGATATCCCAGAGTATATCTCAAAAATTACAAATATATATGCAATTGATCTCATAGAGGCTCCTATGATGTGTGATGTTTTGAGAGATTTTAGGCTCTTTTTGGGAGATAGCCTATTTGTTGCCCACAATGTTGGCTTTGATTTTGGATTTATATCTTACATGATGAAAAGATGCAACCTAGGAGAGCTACACAACAGAAGACTATGCACAATTGACCTAGCTAGAAAAACAATAACTGCACAAAGATATGGTCTATCTCATCTAAATGAAGCACTTGCGATAAATACCGAGGTCTCTCATCGTGCCTATTCTGATGCCCTAACTGCAGCCAAAGTTTTAGAAGAATCTCTAAAAAATCTACCACCAGAACTAATAACAGTTGAAGAACTCATCGATTTCTCTTTGCACAACAAAAAGAGAAAAAAGAAAAAAGAGAACACTTTGACTACAGATACGGATCAAATCTCCACACAAAACCCTCTATCATAACCGCTATAATCTTTGTAAAACTCTAAGCTTTTGTATTTTTTACCAGCCAAAAAATTCATCATCTTCTCTTTTTGATCATAACCCATCTCACAAACCAAAAATTTCACACCCCTAAAAAAGCTCAAATCTATTATCTCTTTTAAAATTTCTGCACCGCATTCTCCACCAAAAAGTGCATTTTGCGGTTCGTATTCTAGATTTTTAGGGATATTATAAGAGTTTTTGATATATGGTGGATTTGAGATTATCATATCAATATTTTCATCTACACCATCCAAAAGATTTGCTACCCTAAGCTCTACATCTACTTCAAATCTTCTACAATTTATCTCTGCAACTTCAAGTGCAACTTCTGAGATATCAGTGGCGATAACCCTTGCATGAGGTAGATATTTTTTGAGCATTATGGAGATGATACCACTTCCTACACCAATTTCTGCGATAGTTTCTATTTTGTTCATATTTGCAATTTCTAGAGCCTTTGAAACCAAAAGCTCACTTTCAGGTCTAGGTATCAACGCTCTACTATCAATAAAAAAGATCTCCCCAAAAAAACTAACCTCATTTGTAATGTACTCTAGAGGATATTGGCTAGCTCTTTTCTCTATTAGCTCAAAAAACTTTTCACAATCTCCTATCTCTTCACTAGAGTGAGTGTGTAGATAGATTCTCTCTTTTTGCAAAACAAAAGAGAGAAGTAGTTCGGATTCTAAAAGTGGCCTATCAAGATTTTGTAATACTTTCGCACCCTTTTTTAGTGCTTCTTCAACTCTCAACTCTATATCCAAGCTCTTTTAGTCTCTCTACCAAAGGAGGATGAGAGTAGTAAAAAAATACATATATTGGGTGGGATTTTGGAAATGATTTGTTCTCCCCACTAAGCTTCAAAAGTGCCTCTACGAGATCTTTGCTAGAAGAGAGAGATGAGCCAAACTGATCTGCTCTATACTCATTTTTGCGACTTATGAAACTAACTAGAGGCATTATAAAAAATAGAATCGATGAGCCAAGCAATAAAAGTAGTGAAATCAGAGCATAAGGCTCCTCTTTTACACCCAAATCATAGTAGATAGAAGCTGGAAGATTTCCAAAAATAAAAAATAGCACAAAAAGCATAAGCCCACTTATTACGATATTTTTGTACATATCTCCATGCTTAAAATGTCCTAGCTCATGTCC
>JAABSR010000092.1 GCA_011390245.1 Campylobacterales bacterium | reverse complement strand
GATGTCAAAAGGCGATGGGGAGAAGAGTGGCCAAGTGAAAAGTGGAACTATCAAGATAGATTCTCACTAAAAAGCCTAAAATCTATGAAGGTTCAAGGTGATAAAAAAAAGATACCACATCCTAGTGGTGAGGATATGGAGAGTGGATCTATAGCTACAAAAATAGGAGAAGAGCAGCTAAAAGAGCTAATAACCTCAGTAAAGGGAGTGGGAGAGAAAAAATATAGTGAAATCATAAAAGAGATGGGTGGAGTAGATGAAGTAGTGGGGGTCTTAGAGCAAAACCCTGATATACTCACAAGCATAAAAGGTATCAGCAAAAAAATTGCATCAAAACTAGAAAATGTATGGAATAAATATAAGCAAGGAACTATAGCGATTAATGAAAAAACAGTATAAGTCGTACTCACAAACATGTGAATTTCTAAATGAGTGTCAAAAAAACTCTCCTAATCTTCTCAAAGTAGAATCTATCGGTAAAACATGGGAAGAGAGAGATATCATGCTAGCAACCATCTCAATGGATGTGGAAAATGCTCACCTAAAACCTGCACTTCTCTACACAGGAACTATACATGCAAGAGAGTGGATAGGAAATGAGTTAGCAGTTTTTTTTATCGACTATCTTCTAAAAAACTACGAAACAAATCCACACATAGAACAAATACTTTCACAAAACACACTCTATATGGTTCCTTGCCTAAACCCAGATGGATTTGAGTACAGTAAAAACTACTTCTCATTTTGGAGAAAAAATAGAAGAGACAATAAAGATGGTACATTTGGTGTAGATCTTAATAGAAACTTTAGTGTTGGCTACCATAAGATAAAAGATACCTCTTCTAATGTATATAGTGGACCTGAGCCTTTTAGTGAGCCTGAAACAGCAGCCATAAAAAAGTTTTTTGATAGCCACGAAAATATCACTATGGCACTAGACTACCACTCTCAAGGAAATGTCTTTTTTCCTGCACACAAATTTAACCATGAAGCAGAGCTTGAAGGCACTGATCTAAACTCAATATGTGCAAATATGAATCATGAGATTTTTAAGGTTACTGGCAGAAAATATGGGATACATAGAGGAAAACCTCCAAAAAAACTAATAAGCGGAAGTGGAAGAGAGTACTACTACAGCAAAGGCGTTATATCAGCTGTTGTAGAAGTTGGCACTCAAAATATACCTGATTATATGCAAAACATGAGTGGAAGCATCCACGAAAATATACCTGCACTTCTATATGCACTAAGTGAAGCCAAAAACTACTCACAAAATGCCCCTAAAAGACCATGTTGTTTTGTGGTAAAAAGTAAATGCTCAAGAGAGGTAACACTAGTTTGGGAGTATGAATCTTCTGAAAATATCTATTTTGAGATATATCGAAATGCTCAAAACAAAGAGGCGTACAATGAGACTTCACTCATTGGGGTTACTACAAAGACAACCATAACAGATATTGAGCTAATTAGCGGTAAAGACTACTACTACTCTATCCGTGCAATAGATGGCAAGACAGGTACAAAATCACCATTTGCACCACAAGTAAGAGTACAAACAGAGCTTGAAAACTATGAGTTTTTCCGTACTGTATTTCCAGCTCCAAGCTCTGTAGGCTATACAGCACAAAAAACTTTGGAGAGAAATAGGTCTCATTTTGGGGTAAACTCACTTTTTATCGGTATTAGCGAGAGTAGAGGTATCAGCTATGGAGTAATGAACTTCTCCCTAGAGTCTCTCCCAAAAGATGCTCTAATTATTGAAGCTAGGCTCTCACTCTATCCACTAAATAGAGTCAATGCAAAAATAGAAAAATATGGCGAGTGGTCTATCTCTTTTGTAGATAAAGAGAGCGTGGCAGATATCACAGACTTTCAGCAGATAGATGAGTGTGAGATTATACAAACACTAGGAGAGACTATTCCTTCTGAGCGTCTAACTCAAGGTATCTGGAGTCACTGGGAGTTCAATGACTATGAGAAAAAACTACTCCAAACACAGCTAAAAGAGTATAACTCTGTTCTTTTTAGGATATCAGGTCCTACAACTCTACCTCTAGGAATGGACTCTCAAATGATGATGTTTGATTTAGGGTATGGTAAGTTTGGAGGTGGGATTCACTATAGACCAAATCTATATATCAAGTACACTGTACCAGAGAAATCTCTAGAGCTACCTGCTAAAAATATGGTAACTGTATATAGAGATGAAATTGTTGAAAACCAGCTATCTTGTGGCTTTGATGAAGAAAACAGCAAAATATATGGATACATAGAGTTTGATCTTGCCTCGCTACCTGATTTTGATAGGACAGTAGTCACAGAAGCATATATAACTATCAAAAACATAACAAAAACAAAGTCAAAGCTTGATATCCATTACAATGTTGAGTTTGTAGATATCAATGAACTAAAACATGATGATATTAAAAACAGAGAGAGGGTTGAATTTATTGGGTATGAGGTAAGTCATGCTAACTTAAGAGAGCAAAAAAAGCACCACTTTATATTTGATAGCTTCTCAAGACTCTCTCTTGAGCAAAGACATCAAAAGGGTGTCCAAGCAAGGTTTATCATAAAGCCAACTTCATCTATCACTAAAAATCATCTAGTAGTGTGGGAAAAAGATGCTACTTTGACAGTGAAATATATACAGAGGAGAAGGAATCCACTAGCAACCCCTACAAATCTTAAAATCATTAATGAAAATGGAAGGATAAAGCTTACTTGGGAAAATCCAATTGATGAAAATTTTGTTGGTGTCTATGTTGTAAGAAATAGATTTCATCCACCTTCAAATCCTTATGATGGTGATAAACTATATGCAGGAAAAGATAACTATACATTTGATGATTTTGGTTCACTAAAAATCTCAAAACACTTTGCTGTTTTTAGCTACGACAATGTGCCAAACTATAGCAAACCCTTACTTGGGTTTTACGAGGCTGAAAAAGAGTAACTTCTTACAAGGGCTTAAAGTTAAGCGATTTTGAGTTTAGAACTTTTGTTCTAAACTTGTCGCTTAAAATGCCAATCTTGCTTGAAAAAGCATCTTGCTTTTTCAAGCCTCTTTTGAATTATCTTCTCTTAAAAATCTGCCTCTGTAACATTGTGTTCTAAGCCTAGCTCTTTTTTATTTAACCCTAGTGCCAAACCAATCATCTGAGCAAGATGTAGCACTGGCAACTCTATATCCCTGCCTACTTTCTTACCTGCTTCATGTTGTTTGACATCAAAATTTAGCTGACAAAGAGGACATGGTGTGACTACAAAATCAGCATTATTATCAATCGCCTCACTTAGAGCCAATCCAGTCAGTTTTGCTGCAGTATTTGGAGCTTGAAGGTCAGCATGGAAGCCACAACAGCTATTTTTTCTAACATACTCTACAGCTTTTCCACCTAGTGTCTCTATAAGCTCATCTAGAGATGTAGGATTGTATGGATTCTCGCCTTTGTTTGTTATGTTTTGTAGCTCACTTGGTCTTATGTTGTGACAGCCATAAAATGGAGCGATATTGAAATCACTTAGAGGTTTTTTTACCATATTTTTTATCTTCTCATATCCAAGCTCGTCTCTTAGCACATACAGAAGATGTTTGACTTCACTACTTCCTTTGTATTCCAATCCTACCTCTTTTAGCTTCTCATTTACTCTATCTTTTAGCTCTTCATCATTATCTAGCCTATCTTTTGTAGTGGCTAGATTTATCTGGCAAGTGTTGCAGATAGTGATAAGTGTCAATCCAAGCTTCTCTGCATAACAGATATTTCTAGCATTTAGCACTAAAGATAGAAACTCATCAAAATCTTGAAGATGAGATGCACCACAACAGCTAGCCTCTTCTAGTATAGTAAGCTCGATTCCTAGCACTTTTGCTACAGCCATTGTAGATTTTAACAATTCAGGAGTACTCTCTTTGGCAGTGCATCCAGTATATAAAGCATATTTCATAATCATTCCTCCTAAAATTTTGCACTCGAACTAGATTTAATAAGTTTTTTGATCTCATCAAGATTTTTTGATTTTGGCATATTCCAAGGCATAGCTATTTTGCCTTTTCTAAACATCTTGAAAGCCTCAGGTAGATGTTTTAGCACCCCAATACCTTCAGAGTAAGCTACAAGCATCCCCTCATCTAAGAACCCATGCATATTGATAGAAGTTTTAAAACCTACTGCATGCCTTGTAGCTACATTGGATTTTGCTCTCCCCTCTTGAAATGTTTGTGTATGTAGATATGTAATCTTCTCAATAGGATTTACACCTTTTGGGCAAGCCTCAGCACACTCATAACACTTCACGCAATCCCAAATACCACTACCTAAATCATTGACCGTATCAAGTCTATCAATTTTTGCCTCATCTCTAGTGTCAAAGTTAAATCTATAGGTTTTTGCCAAAGATGCAGGCCCAAGATAGTCTTCATTTACTTCTACAGAAGGACAAGCATAATAGCAATTCCCACACTGAACACATATATCTGCCTCTTTTAGATTTTCATAATCATGAGGTGACATATAATTTTCACTATCTGGGTGCTCATCAACTGCTGTTATCATGTATGGTTTTACAGCATTGTATTTGTCCCAGAAGTCTT
Organism: Campylobacterales bacterium; assembly: GCA_011390245.1. Taxonomy (GTDB): domain Bacteria; phylum Campylobacterota; class Campylobacteria; order Campylobacterales; family JAABSR01; genus JAABSR01. The sequence goes on along the minus strand of JAABSR010000092.1, from coordinate 2,574 downwards.
TTTTATCAATCACCATATCTTTGATAACTCTCTTTCTACTTTGAGGCTCTATAGTCATCTCATTGCCAAAAAGCTCTATCATGTCAAAGACTCTCTCTTTACATGCAAGGGTTGCTCTATTATTTACCTTTATCCCACAACTCCCACAAATTCCATGCCTACAGCTTCTTCTATAACTAAAAGTAGAATCAAACTCCCACTTTATTTTATTCAAAACATCTAACATAACCTCATCTTGAGAGACTACTACTTCATAATTTTTGTAGTATGGTAGATAGTCAGTCTCATGATTAAATCTAAAAACCTTCAGATATATTTTTTTTGTTTCTATCGCATCAGCCATCAGATATCCTTAATATGTTCTAGGTTGTGGCTCAAATTTACCAAGAGCTACATCCAAAAATTGTGTAGAGATTTTCCCATTTTCATCCATAAAGGCAATAGTATGTTTCAAGAACTTATCATCATCCCTATTTGGGAAATCCTCTCTATAGTGTGCTCCCCTGCTCTCTTCTCTAATAAGAGCACCTTCAACGATAAAAAATGAGTAATCAAGCATATGTCCAAGCTCTATAGCCTCTTGCAAGTCTGTATTGAATACTTTAGACTTATCATCTATTCTAATGTTTTCAAATCTAGCTTTTAGCTCATTTAGTTTCTCTTGTTGTCTAAGTAGAGACTCTTTTGTTCTAAATACACCTGCATCATTGGTCATGCTCTCTTGAAGCTCTTCTCTTATTTTTGCAATTTTTTCACTACCATTTGACTTCAAAATCTTCTCAACCTCTTCCAGTGCTCTTTTTGCATCTTCAAAAACGACATTAGGATTACTTAGCTTTTTATCGTTGAGGTCTCTTAAAATACTCTCTCCAGTATGTCTTCCAAAAAATAGCGCCTCAAGAAGTGAGTTTGCCCCTAGCCTATTTGCACCATGCACTGAAACACATGAGCACTCACCAGCAGCATAAAAGCCCTCTACAAAGTCACTACAACTCTTTCTAACCTTACCATCTATATTTACTGGGATTCCACCCATTGAGTAGTGAGCAGTTGGACTTATAAGTATTGGCTCTTTTATCATATCAAGACCCAAAAATGTAAGAGCTAAATCTCTTAACTCTGGTAATTTTTCCATGATAACTTTCTCACCTAAATGAGTAAGGTCAATAAAAACTGCATCTTTGTTTGGTCCTACTCCTCTACCCTCTAGCACCTCTTTTTGTATCGATCTACTAACCACATCCCTAGGAGCTAATTCCATCTTGTTTGGAGCATATCTCTCCATAAATCTCTCACCCTCAGAGTTGAAAAGTTTACCGCCCTCACCTCTTGCAGCCTCAGAGATAAGAATCCCACTACCTGCAAGACCCGTAGGATGAAACTGTACAAACTCCATATCTTCAAGAGGCAATCCATGTCTTGCAACAATTGAGAGAGCATCTCCAGTGTTTGCATGTGCATTTGAGTTTACTTTGAAAGCTCTTCCATAACCTCCAGTTGCAAACATAGTGGCTTTTGATTTGAATATCGCAAACTCTAGATCTCTTATGTTGTATGCTACCACTCCATGAACTTTGCCCTCTTTGTAGATGATATCACTCACATACCACTCATCAAAAAAAGTCACTCCATCTCTATGTGCTTGTTCAAATATAGTCTGAAGCAAAGTAAGCCCAGTCCTATCTTTTGCATAACAAGCTCTAGGTTTACTTTGACCACCAAAAGGTCTCTGTGCTATTGTGCCATCATTATTTCTTGTAAATGCAGCTCCCATTCTCTCTATCCATCTGATAGTCTCTGGAGCTTTTGTACACATAAGCTCTATAGCATCTTGATCCCCAAGATAGTCACTACCCTTGATAGTATCAAACATATGCAAATCAATCTCATCATCTTTTGAGAGTGCTGCATTTATACCGCCTTGTGCGGCACCTGAGTGAGATCTCAGAGGATGCAACTTTGTAATCACTGCAACCTTTTTGCCATTTCTATGTAGCTCTCTTGCGGCACTACAGCCAGCAATACCAGAACCAACAATCACTACATCATACTCATGAATTGGAATATTCTCATTCACCAACATATCCTTATTCTTAGATTTGTTACAAATTTTCCACTATTTTAAAAAAAAGAAGATTAACATCAAGTAAAGTATAACAGATTATTATAATAAAGCTTCTTAGGTTGTTACATAAATAGACATATAAAAAACAAAAGCTAAATTTAAAATCAAACTTAGAATGAAAACATGTATTAGTTTTAAGATGCCATTGAGATAATATTGACAAATGATATACAATTTGTAAAAGATGATGAGAAATATTTTTTAAAAAGGATTGATTGTGGCAAGATATTTAGAAGAGGAGCTGGAGATTTTAGAGAGCGTAGAAAAAGGCGAATATAGAAGTATAGACAATCTTCAAGATGAACTTGCATCTATAAAACAAGCCGCCAAAAACACTACCACAAAAACAAAAAATATAAATATCAGAATCAGCGAAGCAGATATCGCAAAGCTAAAATCAAAGAGCTTAGAGGTTGGAATCCCATATCAGACGATAATAAGCTCACTCA
>JAABSR010000091.1 GCA_011390245.1 Campylobacterales bacterium | reverse complement strand
GTCTCCAGGCACTACAAGCTCAGCTGCGATTGATCCTATTTTTAGCTCAACGCAGATTGTAAATGAGAAAGGGGAGAACGATTTTGGATGGTACTGGAGTAACACAACCCATAAAAGCAGTAATGGAGATGGAAGTGCTGGAGTTTATGTAAGTTTTGGCAGGGCACTTGGATATTTTCAAAATCAGTGGATGGATGTACACGGTGCTGGTGCTCAAAGATCTGACCCAAAAGATATATCTTCTATCAAAGTTGATGGCGTAGGATATCAAAATGCCACAACTCATAGCGGTGGTAGTGCTATCATTCATGGACCACAAGGCGATGTAGTGAGAGGGTCAAATTTTGTTAGATGTGTAAGGGATGTTGAGTAGTTAAAAGGAAATATGTACCACTTAGTGGCATTATAGAGCTGCTAAGTGGACTGGATGATTAAAAAACAAAAACAATCTATACTCGGGGGATTTATCCCCTTGTTTTTTTCTAGTCCATCTGCTTTCTTAAAAAAGTTGGGATATCTAAGAAGTCTTGTTCCTCTTCGTAGTCTCCTCCACTAACTCTTCTTAATGCAGTGTTGGCACTTTTTTGTTTGCTTGCACTTTTTTTCTTCTCTTCATCATTGGGAGTTAGTAGTCTAAGTTTTCCTTCGCTCTCACTAGGTTTTCCCTCAGCTCTTATTAGTTCTCTCTCAAAACCAGTAGCAACTATAGTGATTTTTACACCATCTTGAGCGATCTCATTTGTTGTTGTTGTACCAAAAATAACATCTGCTTCGCTATTTACATTTTCATAGATTAGCTCCATAGCTTGAGAGATCTCTTGGAGTGGATAATCTGGGTGGATGTTGAAATTTATAAGAACTCCCATAGCACCATTTATTGACATGTTGTCAAATAGTGGGGATTCTATTGCATTTTTTATAGCTTCATAAGCAGCATTACTTCCACTAGCTTCACCAATTCCCATAAGTGCCAAACCTCTATGACCCATTACAGTTCTGAGATCAGCAAAATCGACATTTATATCAGAATCACCATAATTTAAAACAACACCACTTATTCCATTGACAGCTCTTGCTAAGACATCATCTACGATTTTGAAACTCTCTTTTAGTCCAAGTGATTTATCTATGATTGAGAGTAGCTTATCATTTGGGATGACCACTATAGAATCGCTCTCTTTTTTTAGCTCATTTAGACCTTGATCAGCTAGCAAGGATCTCTTATTTCCCTCAAATCTAAAAGGCTTAGTGACAATAGAAACAGTTAAAGCTCCAACCTCTTTGGCAGCTTGAGCGATAATTGGAGCGGCTCCTGTGCCAGTACCTCCACCTAGTCCAGCACCAATAAAAACAATATCAGAACCCTCAAGATAACCTTTTATCTCCTCTATGCTCTCAAGTGCAGACTCTTTTCCAGTCTCAGGTCGCATACCAGCACCTAGGCCTTTTGTGAGCTTATGTCCAAGCTGAATCTTATTAGGGGCTAGACAGTTATTTAGATGTTGTGCATCAGTATTTGCGGCAATTAGATCTATCTCATTATGAGCACCAGATCTTATGATATGGCTTATCATGTTATTTCCACCGCCGCCTACACCAACTACTCTTATCTTTGCACCATTGTAAGATCTACTCTCTTCTATAGTGATTCCTTCCATTTTATCCCCCTTAAAAAAGCTTTCCTAGCCAGTTTTTAAATTTACTAAATTCACTTACTTTTTTTCTATCTTTGTTGATATCAGCAATTGAGCTAAGATCATTTTTTAGTTCACTCTCTTTGCGTAATCCAATGTTTTCACTTGGAATCTGTACGCCTTCAAGTGGTCTAATCTCTTCATCACTTGTTCTGTTTTTATTAAATCTTATATTTTTCTCACTATCAATCTCATAATCCGTATAAAGACCAGAGCCATACAAGATAAGCCCTACTGAACAAGAGTAACTTTGATCTTTTGTATCTTCAAAAAGCCCATCTATATCAACAGGTTTTGCTATTCTGCATGGGAGATTGTCAAATATTGCACTTGCAAGCTCTCTAATCCCCTCAATTTTTGTCATGCCACCAGTTAGAACTACACCAGCTCCAATATTGTCTTTTAGCATAGACTTCTCTAGCGATTTTGCCAAAATCATTAGCGTCTCTTCAGCTCTTGCGTAGATGACATTGTGAACTATCTCTAGAGAGACTTGATGAGTTTGATTCTCATCCCCAATAACTGGAAGCTCTATCAAATCCCCACTACTATCACTACTTTTAAGAAGTGAGCCATACTCTACTTTTACCTTTTCAGCAGCTCCTAGAGGGGTATGTAGTGCCATGGAAAGATCATTTGTTATGTGGTTTGAGCCAACACCTAGATAGTCGTTGTATCTCATAGAGTTCCCAGCATGTACCATCAAATCACATGTGCTTCCACCCATATCTATACAGACTACTCCTAGCTCTCTCTCATCACTATTTAAAACTGCAATTGATGAAGCATAGGCAGAGAGGACAACATTTTCTATCTCAACACCAGCTGCTTTGATACTCTTTTTGAGGTTGTTTAGACTTGATTTTTGGGCTGTGACAATGTGTACAGATGCTTCAAGGCGGCTTCCATTCATACCCATAGGGTCATCTATGAAGTCTTGTTCATCTACTTTGAAGTTATATGGCAAAACATGGAGCACATCATACTCATTTAAGATATTTGCATTATAGAGTGCTGTTTGCATGACTCTATTTATCTCTTTTATGGATATCTCATTATTTGGAATATTCACAATCCCTGTAGAGTTTAGTGATTTTGTGTATGCACCAGAGAGGGAGACTATAGCTTTTGATATTGTTGTACCAGCTACCCTTCTTGCATCATTTATTGAGGATTTTATCGCCTTACTAGCAAGCTCTATATTTGTGATCACCCCTTTTTTTAGTCCTTGTGATCTAGCTACACCAGTCCCGATGATATGAGGCACTTCATCTCTAACTTCTGCTATGACTGTGCAGATTTTAGTAGATCCGATATCTATCCCCATAACAGTATGATTCAAATAGTATCCTTTTTTATTAGTAAGCTTATTTTGGTTTCTATCTTATGATTTTGTAGTTATTTTGCAAGCTCTCTATAAAGGCTTGCTCTATAACGCTCTGTTTTAATTGTAGTGCATTTTGCTCTACAAATTCTACATTTTCATCAACTCTTTGGGAATCCAGCAACTTTTGTTCCAATATCCTATAAAGAACTGCTTTATTTTCAAGCAGAACATATCCTCTATCTTCAGTTGATGCAAATAGATTTTTCAAAAATTCTGCACTCTCTTCTTGATTTAGATTAGGAATTTTCTTGATATCATCTCTACTTACAAACCCTATATTTCCAGCACTAAAATTCTTATATTCACTTGCAGCTCTCTCTTGGAGCATCTCAAGTCTCTTTCTTTTCAGAAGATCTTCTCTTGCAGCTAGCTTTGCATCTTCAAAAGATTTTGGTTCTCTGTTTTTGATATTTTTTACTTTCAAAGTGATATAGCCACTAGGAACCTCTATGGGTTTTAGAGTATCACCAATATTTGAAGCATTTAGTTTTGTTATAACCTCATTTCCTAGTGAGCCATTCTCCTCACTTAGCACTAACTCTTCACCTATGATTGTTCCCTTTTTTAGGGAGATATATTTTTGCAAGGCATCTTTTTGAGCATCTTTTAGTTTTGCATCAGTCTCTACTCTTATTTTTGCCTCTTCAAATGGTAAAATCCGCTCATCTTTATCTCTATATACATGCCTATTTTCTTCATAAAACTCTTCTATATCCTTTTCTGCAAGGCTTATATCTTTTAGTGAAGATATTATAGATTCTAAAGTATAGACTTTGCTAGTGAGATAGTTCTGTTTGTTTTGCTCCCAAAATGCTCTTAGCTCATCTTCGCCAATAGAAGGTGAGAAGTCATTTGCATCTAAAATCTCTATCTCAATTTTATCTTTTATATAAAATGAGGCAGCAATTGTCTCTTTTTCTAAATCTGTAAGGCTTGGTTTTAGAATGTTTTTCATCTTATCAATAGCAATTGATCTTCTAATTGATTCTTCAAAATCTGTAGTTTTGTAGCCATTTTGTGAGAGAATCTGCTTATATCTGTCGTTGCTAAATTTTCCATCAACCCTAAAGGCTTCAATTGATGCAATCTCTTTTGCAACCTCTTCATCTATGACTCTAATACCAATATCTTTTGCAAAATTTAAAAGCAGAGTTTGTGTTATTAGATTATTCATAGCCTGCTCTTCTATGCCAAGGTTTTGAGCTTGTTCTTTGTCTAGTTTACCACCAAACATTTGATTGTAGGCACTAAAAAGTCTTGAATACTCTTGTTGCATTTGTGTGTATGTGATATCAATTTCACCAACTTTTGCCACTGAGCCGCTATTTTTACCAAAACTATAAGCCCCCCATCCAACAAAACCAGCACCAACAAATGCAATAGTGCTTATCCAGATAGTAACAACAAGATACTTTCTATGTTTCTGCATCCAATTTATCATTAAGAACCTTTAAACTTTACTTTGTAATATATGGTTTATTATACATCTTATGCAATTAATAGCTACTAAGGAGTGATATGTTTAAAAACCAAGAGATGATGGAGAGAGATCTTAGGCATGTATGGCATCCGTGCACTCAGATGAAAGATCATGAGAGGCTTCCTATAATACCTATCAAAAACGCAAAAGGCGTCTATCTATACGATTTTGAAGAGAACTCATACATCGATGCTATCTCGAGCTGGTGGGTCAATATTTTTGGTCACTGCAATAGCTACATAAACTCAAAAGTAAAAGAGCAGCTAGATAGCTTAGAGCATGTGATTATGGCAGGATTCTCTCATGAGCAAGTTATTAGGCTTTCAGAAAGATTGGTAAAGCTTACCCCAGAGGGGCTAAATAGATGTTTTTTTGCAGATAATGGCTCAAGTGCAGTTGAGATAGCTCTAAAGATGAGTTTTCATGCACATAAAAATAGAGGAGAGATAAGACCACTTTTTGTATCTTTGGAAAATAGCTATCATGGAGAGACACTAGGAGCACTAGCTGTTGGTGATGTGAAGCTTTACAAAGAGACTTATGAGGATGTGATCATCAAAACACTTCAAACACCAATCCCAAAAGGAGGCGAAGATGATGATATATTTGAAGCACTTGAAGCATTAGAAGATATATTTTATGAAAATGAAGGGAAGATATCAGCCTTTATAGTAGAACCTCTGCTTCAATGTGCAGGAGGCATGAGAATCTACCCAGAGAAGTATCTAAATCTAGCTAGGAATCTATGCAAAAAATATAACATATATTTTATAGCCGATGAGGTTGCTACTGGATTTGGTAGGACTGGAGAGATGTTTGCATGCAATAGAGCAGATATAACTCCTGATTTTTTATGTCTATCAAAAGCACTAACTGGAGGCTATTTACCTCTTTCAGTTGTGCTTAGCACTGAAGAGGTTTATGAAGCTTTTTATGCTGAGTATTTAGAGTTCAAAGCCTTTTTGCATTCACACTCTTTTACAGGAAATCCACTTGCTTGTGCAGCGGCAAATGCGACTTTGGATATTTTTGAGAGTGAAAATATTATAGAGAAAAATAGAGAAAAAAGCTTTTATATAGAGGGCAAACTAAATAGCTTGAGGGCTTTTAAAAATATAGAAAATATTAGATCTATAGGGATGGTTAGTGCTTTTGATCTCAAAGGTTACAGGTTTGAAGATCGCATGGGGCTTAAACTATATGAGTTAGGATTAAAAAGAGGTGTTTTGATAAGACCACTTGGAAATACTATCTATTTTATGCCCCCTTATGTGATAAAAGAGAGTGAAATTGATAAAGTATTTTCCCTAATTGAGGAGTTTTTAAAAAGCCTATAATACCATTTAAAGCTCTTATTTTGTACAATCGCGAACTACTTTAGTTTAGGAACTTAAAAAGAGCTCTCATTTTTGAAACAAAGATAATATAGAATTATAGAAATTTGAGAGTTTTATCAAGACAATTGAATCGACTACAAGGAGATTTATAGGTGAAAAAAAGGGTTTTGGTTAAATTTTCTGGCGAAGCTTTAGCGGATGAGAGTGGTTTTGGTGTTGATGTAGATAGACTAAGATTTATAGCAAATGAGATTAAAACCCTTGTTGAGGCAGGGATAGAGATAGGAATTGTCATAGGTGGTGGCAATATTATAAGAGGAGTAAATGCCTCAAAAAATGGCTTGATAAAAAGAACTAGTGCTGATTACATGGGGATGTTGGCTACTGTTATTAACTCTGTAGCTATGCAAGAGGCTTTGGAGTTTAATGGAATAAGCACAAGAGTGCAAAGTGCAATAGAGCTTAAACAAATTTGTGAGACTTTTATTGTCAGGAGGGCTCAAAGACATTTAGATAAAGGAAGAGTTGTAATATTTGCCTCAGGTACTGGAAATCCTTTTTTTACAACAGATACTGCAGCAACACTTAGGGCAATAGAGATAAATGCCTCTATGATAATAAAAGCCACTAAAGTCGATGGTGTTTACAATAAAGATCCAAATAAGTTTGATGATGCTTACAGAATCGAAGAGCTAACCTATGATGAAGCCCTCAAAGATGAGATAAAAGTTATGGATGATACTGCTATTGCACTAGCAAAAGATAACTCTCTCCCTATCGTTGTTTGTAATATGTTTAAAAAAGGGAATCTGCTAGAGATTATACAAAATGGAAACGGCGAGTTTTCTATAGTAAAGTAAAAAATTAAAGGAAGTTTATGATCAAAGAATTAGAAAGAATAGAGGTTATTTCAGCAAGAGCACTTGCTAGGCTAGATGATGATAGATATCTGCTCTCAGCAGCAGTTTTTCAAAGGATAGATGAGCTAACAAGAGGTGCTAAACCACTTGTAGATATGGATATCAAAAAGCACAAACTTGCAGATATTGCACTGCTTGAAATTGCAAATGGATATATAGGGATAGATTCTGTACAAGAAAAAAGTAGCTAGGATCTAGTTTTTTGGATTTTTTTTTAGCCTTAAAGAATATAAAAACTCAAGAGGCTGCTATAGAGTATCTCTTCTCTGTAGTAGAGCCTACAGAGCCAATAAAAAAAGCTCTAGATTTTGCAGAAAAATCTCATGTAGGACAACTTAGAAAAAGCGGAGAACCTTACATTGTTCATCCTATAGTAGTCTCCTCTAT
>JAABSR010000090.1 GCA_011390245.1 Campylobacterales bacterium | reverse complement strand
CAGATGATGTGGGTAGTGCGGATGTTATCATTATCAACACTTGTGGATTTATAGATGCGGCAAAGACTGAGAGTGTAAACACTATACTAGAGTTGGATTCTCAGAGAAAAGAGGGTTCTCTACTTGTAGCAAGTGGATGTCTATCTGAGCGGTATAGGGAGGAGCTTCAAAGAGAGATTCCTGAGATTGATATCTTCACTGGTGTTGGGGATTATGCAAGGATAGATGAGCTTATTGCTAAGAGGGATTCTCATTTTTGTGATGAGGTCTTTTTGATTGGAAAAGAGGAGAGGGTCATCACAGGCTCAAAAATCCATGCATACATAAAAATAGGCGAAGGGTGCAATCAGTCATGCTCCTTTTGTGCTATCCCCTCTTTCAAAGGCGAACTTCACTCAAGAGAGCTTGAAGATATAGTAGATGAGGTCAAAAGATTGACCTCTGCTGGTTTTAGGGATTTTAGTTTTATATCTCAAGACTCTAGCTCATATCTAAGAGATAGAGGCACAAAAGATGGACTAGTGAAGCTTATAGATACTATAGAGAAGATAGAGGGCATAAAATCAGCTAGAATCCTCTATCTCTACCCATCTACTACAAGTGTAAAACTAATAGATAAGATATTCAAATCAAAAATCTTTCAACCATATTTTGACATACCTCTCCAACACATATCAGAATCCATGCTCAAAAAAATGAGGAGAGGCATGAATAGGGAGAGACATCTAAAGCTACTTGAGGCTATGAAAAGAGATGGTGCGTTTATTAGAACATCTTTTATTATCGGACATCCTGGTGAGAGTGAAGATGACTTTGAGGAGCTTTTGGGGTTTGCTAAAGAGTTTTTATTTGATAGGGTCAATATTTTTGAGTATTCAGATGAAGAGGATACAAAAGCTTATAACATGAGATCAAAAGTTCCTGCAAAAACTGTAAAGAAGCGAATAGCAGAGCTTCAAAAAGTAGTCAAAAAATCAAGAGATAAATCATTTAAATCTCTCCTAAATCAAGAGATAGTCTTAATAGTCGAAGATAGAAGTAGCGAACATGAGTACTTCTATAGTGCAAGAGATATCCGTTTTGCTCCTGAGATAGATGGTGAGATACTTGTAAATGATAGTGAATGTGGCGAGATAGTGCCAAACTCCTACTATCTAGCAACTATTACTGAGATTGCAGGCGAAAATCCAATCGCAAAAGTGCTAAGAAAAATTGATTGATAAAGACCTTCTTTTAGAGCTAAAGAGGAGAAAAAATCTACTAGCTTTCTCTGCGGGGGTTGATTCTACTGCTCTATTTTTTCTGCTTTTGGAATCAAACATAGATTTTGATATAGCTATAGTGGATTATAATAGAAGAGAATCATCAAAAGAGGAGATAGAGTATGCAAAAAAGCTCTCCAAAAAATACAGCAAGCAGATATATATAAAAAGTGTAAAAATAGAGACTGGCAATTTTGAAAAAGAGGCGAGAGATATAAGGTATAGTTTTTTTGAGGAGATAATAGAAAAAGAGGGATATGAAAACCTAATAACAGCTCACCAACTAAATGATAGAGTTGAGTGGTTTTTTATGCAGTTTACAAAAGGGGCTGGAGTTTGTGAGCTACTAGGGATAAAAGAGAGCGAAAATAGAGGTGGTTATAGAGTTATTAGGCCGCTTATAAAAACCTCAAGAGAGAGAATCTATAGCTATCTTGCAAAAAATAATATCCTCTATTTTGAAGATAGAAGCAATGAAAATCAAAAATATAGAAGAAACTATTTTCGACATAACTTCACAAATAGACTTATAGAGGAGTTTGAGAAAGGGATAGTGACATCTTTTGAGTTTTTGTCAAAAGATATTGATAGCCTAAATCTAGATATTGAGATTTTTAATAAAAAAAGACTCTATGTCTTCAAAGATATAGTAAATAGCATAAAGATAGTAGATAGGATTTTTAAAAAAGAGGGGATTTTGCTCTCAAAAAAACAAAAAGATGAGATAGAATCCAACAAAGAGTGTGTCATATCTCACAAGCTTGCTATCTCTTACGAGGATGGTTTTGTATATATCGCTCCATACCTAAAAGTAGATATGGATAAGAAAACTAGAGATAGATATAGAAGAGCAAAAATTCCACCAAAGATAAGATCATACATCAAGTATGAAGAGATCGACATAATGGCCATAGAGGAGTTTAGAGCTTAAAGTCTTCAAAAAGACCAATGATCTCTTCTATTTCTCCAAGGGTTGTATGGCTTATCCCAATAATGAGGAACTGAATTATCATGGATATCACTAAAATATCTTTTTTCGGTTTTGTATATCTCATCTCTGATTCTGTTGGCATTTCTTTTTTGAATCTCTATAGGATCAGGCAATACACAATACTCATCTTCTAATAACTCTTCTCTAAATTTATCACTATTAAATTCTAATCCTAGATATGAGACGACCTCCAAAAGATCCCTCTGTGCATTTCCAAGACAGCTAGTTGCTCCAGGTGAGGGAGTCATGTTGAAAATTATTCCATTTTTTGGATTTATCGATGCCTCACCTAGCATCAATCTTTTTTGCTTTTTATCTATTACTTGAGGACGCACGCCTCCAAAGCCTTTTGCATAAATGATATCGCTCTGTTTTAATGTTGGAACTATCTTTTTTGCATCTTGAACAAAAAGAGATTTGTTTATGAGAGGAACTTCAAAGAGAAAATTTCTTAGTATATAGTTTCTAATATCACTATCTTTAAAGAGATCCCAAAAGACTGAGAGTACATTACTATCAAGCCTTAGAGAATCGTAAAAGTCTTTGTATGTTCCGCTTTTGTATCTCTCAAGTTTTGGCAAAACCAACGCAGTAGGTCCAAATCTTGTAAATCCATCTGCTAAAATATCTGGATCACCATGCAAAGCAGCAAAAGGGAGCTTTGGATTTTGTATCATATAGACTTTGCCATTTAGAAATTTTTGCTTTGTGAGATAAAAACTTCCAGCAATTGGGAGGCATCCAAAATCCAAACCATAGCCCATCTTGTGAGCTAGATTTAATGAATGAGCACCAGCATTTACTACGGTAAAATTGCTCTGATAGATTTTGTTATTGCTGTGTAGCTTAAAAATATCGCCATCTTTTTCTATTTTTTCTACTTTGGAATTGAGAAAAACATCAACTTTCAAGCCCTCTTTTTTGGCATTTTCTATTAGTGATTTTGCCATCTTGCCAAAATCAACAGTAGTCCACTCACCTCTTGCACCAACTCCAACTATTGGCTCAGTTCTATCTTTGTTTTGATCTCCATAGACAACTTTTGGCTCAAGCTCTTTTAGTTTATTTTTGTCCCAAACCTCAAGATATGGAAAAAGTGTAGAGAACTCTTCATATCTTTGCAACATAAACTCTACCTCTTCTTCCCCGACACCTAGAGCCATCTTTTGGTGAGAAAAAATGATTTTGTTTTGGTAGTTATTTCTTAGGCAATATTTTTCTACCATCTTTGCAGTCTGCTTTGTTATATTGGCTTTTTGAAGTGTGTAGTTTGTCTCTATATCGCCAAAGTGTATAGTTTGTGAGTTGCTTGTACCTTTTGTGTTTAGAGTGCCTATATCTTCGTACTTTTCAAGTAGTAGAATAGATTTGATATTGGTAAATCTAGCCATCTCATAAACTAGAGCAGCTCCTGAGATTCCACCACCAACTATTGCTAAATCATATTGCTCATTCATAAAACCTCCCACTTTTTATAGACTAAGATTCTATCATTTTCATAGAGAGTTGCTTCAAAAATTTCTCCTACATCAAAGTAGTCCACCCCTTTTGGAGTGCCACTCATTATGATATCTCCATCTTCAAGCCCAAATGCTTCTATACACTCATCTACGATTTTATTAGGATTGTGTATCATCTTGCCAACTTCACCTTTTTGTTTTAAAACCCCATCTACTTTTAGTTCAAAATAGAGAGATTCTATATTTTGAAAATCATCTACAAACTCACTAAAAAGTGCACTTCCTTTAAAAGCCTTGGCTCTTTCCCATGGAAGCCCTTTTGCTTTTAGGCTATCTTGAATCTTATCTAGTGTCAAATCAAGCCCAATCCCTACAGAATGGATTCTCTTCTCTTTTATCAAAAGAGACAACTCACACTCAAATCTACATGATTCATTTGGTTTTATAAGCTCATTTGAGATTGAAGAAGTTGGTTTGATAAAAAGAACCATACTAGAGGGTATCTCATTGTTTAGCTCCTTGATATGCTCTACATAATTTCTACCTACGCAGACTATTTTCATTTTACTCTTCTTGATTTTCTGCTATAAAAACAGCATCTAAAATAGAATCAATATACGCTTTTTGATCAAACTTACTAAAATCTTCAGCCCCCTCACCAGTGCCAATATATGCAATAGGAAGCCTTAGCTCATCTACAATACTAAAAAGTGCTCCACCTTTTGATGTTCCATCTAGTTTTGTGATGATGATTCCATCAACTTTCAAAAGTTGATGGAATATTTTAGCTTGTTCTATTGCTGAGTTGCCTTGTGTGCCATCAAGCACTAGATATTTTCTATGAGGAGAGCCTTCAAATGCCTTTGAGCAAACTCTAATAATCTTCTCTAATTCATTTTTTAGGTTTGTTTGATTGTGAAGTCTTCCAGCGGTATCTATTATTACATTTGTGCAATTTCTAGAGATAGCGGAACATATTGTGTCATAAGCTACTGCTGAGGGGTCATGTCCTTGTTTTGTATAGACTATAGGCACACCTATTTTCTCACTCCACGCCTTTAGTTGCTCTATTGCTGCAGCTCTAAAGGTATCACCAGCACCCAAGATAACCTTTTTGCCCTCATTTTTGTACATTGTGGCAAGTTTTGCAATCGTAGTAGTTTTTCCTGCTCCATTTACCCCAATAATAATCTCAACACAAGGTTTTGCATCTACACTTTTTAGTTCAAGCCTATCATAAAAGCTCTCGCCTCTAAAGATATTATTTAGCTCATTATCAAGCCTTGATCTAGTCACCACTTCAGGCAGAGAATCGACAATCTTCTCTACTAACTCATAAGTAACATCACAACTTATAAGAATCTCTTCAATTTCATCTCTATCAATTTTCTCTCTTCTCTTTGGGGAAACAGTTCTAATAGAATCTATTGTCTTTTGGAGAGTTTTTTTGAAAATATTAAACACTGCTAGGCTCTTTTTTGGCTCTCTCTTTTTCTACCTTTTCTATGGCTTTTTTGATATCAAGCTCTATCATCTCCTCAGGTACTGCACCCATGTAGTGAGTGTGATACCTGCCAAGTGGATCATAAAGTATCATAAAAGGAATCGACTTTACGCCCCCAAGTGCCCTAGCTAGTTCATTGTTTGTAGGAGAGTTGGCTATGAAGTAATTTATCCCATGTTCGGCGACAAATTCTTTTATGAAAGCGTTATCTTTTTTATCTTCCATCAAAACTCCAATAGTCTCAAAACTATCACTATAGTTATTTTGTAGGTTTATGAGATGTGGAATCTCCGCTTTACATGGAGGACACCAGCTAGCAAAGAAGTTTAGCAAGATAACCTTGCCCTCTCTCTCTTTAAAGATTAGCCCTTTGTCTTTTTTGACTACAATTACTTTATCGCCATTGTAACCATCAAGCTCAAAAGATAGCTCCTTTTTTTCGACACTTTTTTGGCTCTCTACGCCATCTACACTCTCTTGCACTACTCCCTTTTCTTGACATCCTAAAAAGAGGAAAAGAATAAAAAGGAGAGATATTTTTGAAAAGAAACTCATTAGCAAAACCTTACATCATAAAAATTGGTGTATTATATGTAAAGTTCATTAAAATCTAAAGAAATAGAGTAACTAGTGAAAAAAAAAGAGTTTAGAATAAGCTCCATAAAAAGATTAAAAAAGATAGCTTTGAAGGAAAAATATAGCAGGGATAGGTATATTTTTTTGAGATTGAGCGAGCTTATAGGATTTTTGAGACCAAAATCGATCCTCCTCTATAGTGCTATGGATATTGAGTTTGATACTCATAAGCTCATAAATAAGTGTAGAAGAGAGGGGATAAAAGTTTATCTCCCCTTTATGGGTGAGATTAGTTTCAAGATGGTAGAATACAGATTGCCACTTATTGAAAAAAAGTTTGGCATTTATGAGCCTATAAGTTTGAATTATAAATTTCCCAAAATAGATTTGGCAATTGTGCCAGTAGTTGGGGTTGATAAAAGTTTGCGAAGAGTCGGTTTTGGCAAGGGGATGTATGATAGATTTTTTGAAAACAATAGCAGAGTCTTTATTGTATTTGTACAGAGGAGTTTATGTTTCTCAGAAGATATAGTGACCCAAGATCATGACATAAAAGCCAATTTGATTATCACCCCAGAGAAGATAATAATAAAAGGTGATAGAGATGTTAATAGAGCTGATAGTAGTAGGAGTGGTTTCAGCTTTTCTTGCAGGTTTGGGAGCATATTTGGTAGCAAAAAAGTTAAATGCTGCCAACTACAAAATCCATGTAGAGCAAGCTAAAGCTAAAGCTAAAGCGATAGAGCATGAAGCTGAGATAATGCTTCAAGAGGCCAAGATCAAAGCCAAAGAGAGCGAAATCGAGGCAAAAAAGAGGCTAGAGGATGAGAGTTTAAAAATCAAAAAAGAGCATGAGATTAGGATTGCTCAACTTGATAAAAAAGAGGAGAAGCTCACAAAAAGGCTAGAGAAAGAGATAAGTGAAATCAAAGATGAGAAAGCCGAACTTAAAGTACTAAAAGAGAGGTTTCACACACTAAGTGGCGATGCTTTAAAGACAAAAGAGAGCTACTTAGAGAAACTAGATGAGAGCATAAAAACCATAGGTCAAGTTGCAGGATTGACAAAAGATGAAGCCAAAGAGATAGTGCTAAAAAAGGTAGAAGAGGATTGTAGAGGTGAGATAGCTCATGTTGTGAGAAAATATGAAACTCAGGCAAAAGAGGAGTCAAAAAGGAGAGCAAACTACATAATAGC
>JAABSR010000089.1 GCA_011390245.1 Campylobacterales bacterium | reverse complement strand
TGCAGGAGAGTTTGCTGCTGAGAGACTTATAAATGTAGTCAACCTTCCAGATGATGAGCTAAAGGGTAGGATTATTGGAAAAGAGGGTAGAAACATAAAAACTCTAGAGATGCTCTCAGGTGTTGATATCATCATCGATGATACTCCAAGTGCTATTATTCTTAGCTCTTTTAATCTATACAGAAGAGCAATTGCCACAAAAACAATAGAACAGCTTGTGCTTGATGGCAGAATCCAACCTGCAAGGATAGAAGAGGTTTACAATAAAACCACTGAAGAGTTTGAAGAGAGGGTGC
>JAABSR010000088.1 GCA_011390245.1 Campylobacterales bacterium | reverse complement strand
ATGGGTTTTAAAAGCAGGATGGATTTTAATGCATACATGAGTGAGTTGTATCCAAAATTGGCAGAAAAAAGACCAAAAGATAAGAGATGGAAGAAGTTTCTTTTTGATTGTATAGATTCTATAGCACCTGCATGTGCTAACTGTAGTGAAAATGAGAGTTGTTTTAGTTGTGAAAAAGTAGGAGAGATGAGTTGGACATAAAAAATATAAAAGCAAAAATAGAGAGTAGTGATTTGGTGCCATTTTTTGGTCTTGGAATATTTGAGGGGCTAAAATCAAATAGTGGGGAGCCTATCCCTAGCAGTAGTGATGAGCTTATTTTGGCGATGAATAACAAAAGAGCAATGAGTCCTAGAATGATGATTGACTACTCAAGAGCCGCTATGAGTTTGGAGCAAAAAAAAGGTAGGGCGTATATAGAAAAAACAGTAGAGCAGATATTTGGTGAGTATTTTGAGATGCCAAAAATAGTTGAAGAGATTTTGAAGCTACAGCCAAAGTATATAATAGATACAAACTACGATAGCAAAATAGAGGATTTTATAGAAAATCTTGAGGTAATTTATGGAGTTGCTAGAATCACAGCAGAGTATAGCAGATACATCATATATGATAAAAAAGCTCAAGAGTACACAAGAAAAGAGAGCTTAGATTTTGATAAGCAGATACTTTTTAAACCACTAGGAAGCACAAAACCTACTCCATCTTTTGTCCTCTCAGATGCAGACTTTGTAGATTGGCTAACTGAAGCGATGGGAGGCTTTGCGATGCCAAAAGAGCTAAAAGAGTATAGAAAAGAAAAAGAGTATATATTTTTTGGACTACCTTTTAATAGAGACACAGAGAGGATGGTAGCAAATGAGTTGACTCTGGATTTAAAGGGTGGTTATGTGGTTTTTGAGGGTGAGTTGAATAAAAAATCAACACAATTTCTGGAAAAACACAATCTAGAACAGATAAAATATTCTCCAGAAGAATTTGCCAAAAAGTTGGCTTCAAATTAGGAGAGCATAGTGCAAAATAATCTAGAAGCTTGTTCGTTTTGTGGTAAAAAAAGAGCAATAGTTAATAAGATATTTTCAAGTAATGATCAATCTTTTATCTGCAATGAGTGTATCGATATTTTTCATGATGTAATCATAAAAGATGAGATCAAAGAGAGCTCTAAAAATTTCAAAGAGGGTCTTTTGACCCCTGAAAAGATTGTAGAACATCTAGATTCTTATGTGATAGGTCAAGAGGAGGCCAAAAAAGTTTTGGCAGTTGCCCTCTACACTCACTATAAGAGAATCGAACACCCTATCAAAAGAGGTGTAGAGCTAGAAAAGAGCAACATTTTACTACTAGGCCCAACTGGTAGTGGAAAAACACTTCTAGCCAAAACTCTAGCTAGAGTTATGAATGTCCCTTTTGCTGTAGCAGATAGCACTGCTTTGACTGAGGCTGGATATGTCGGTGAAGATGTAGAATCTATACTTTCAAGACTTTTGGCAAATGCAAATTTTGATATAGAGGTTGCCCAAAAAGGCATAATCTATATTGATGAGATAGATAAGATAGCAAAAACAGGTGAAAGCTCAACTATTGGTAGAGATGTCTCAGGTGAGGGAGTGCAACAAGGGCTTTTGAAGATTATTGAGGGTGCTGAAGTTTATGTGCCACTCAAAGGAAGTCGTAAAAACTCCACAACTGATACTGTGCTTTTTGATACAACTCATGTGCTTTTTATTTGTGGCGGTGCATTTGTAGGATTGGTAGATGATGAGCACAAAAAAGGCGATAAAAAAATGGGATTTTTAAGCTCACAAAGCACTACAAAAGAGAGAGTTATAGAGCAAAGAGAACTCATAAAGTATGGGATGATACCAGAGTTTGTAGGAAGGATACCTATCATCGCACTTCTTGAAGAGCTAAAAGAGGATGATCTTGTAAAAATCTTAAAAGAGCCAAAAAATTCACTTATAAAGCAATATGAGCTACTTTTTGAGTTAGATGGTGTAAAACTTGAGATAGCAGAGGATGCAATAAGAGAGATAGCAAAAAGTGCGATAAGTAGAGGGATTGGAGCTAGAGGGCTTAGATCTATTTTGGAGCGAATCATGCAACCACTACTCTATAAAATGCCATCTATGAAAAATATAAAAAAGTGCAAAATAGATAAAGATTTTGTGCTTGGGCTTAGCAAAGAGCCAGTATATGAACATAGAATTGTTCTAAAAAAAGAGGAAAACTAATAGATGCAAAGTTGTAATATAGATAGTTTTAATTGTGAGGAGTGCCTACCTTATAATGAGATGAAGATTTTATATGACATATCAAGAATTGTAGGTAGCTCTTTGAAGATAAAGCAAGCTATTGAGGAGTCTTTAGGGCTTTTGCAAAAGTTTCTCCAGCTAGAGAAGTGCACTGTTTTTGAACTAAATGAAGATGGGAGCGAACTAAGGATATTTGCTTCTATTGGACTTACAAAAAATCAAGAACTAAAAGCTACATATAAAATTGGCGAGGGAGCAACAGGTCTTTCAGCAAAAAGTAGAGAGCCAATAATTGTAGAAAATATACATCAAAATATTATCTTTTTGAATAAAAGTGGAGCTAGGGCTAGAGAGGATATATCTTATGTTGCTGTACCAATAATCTCAAGAGATGTTCTACTTGGAGTATTGGGTGCAAATCTTACTAGGGATTCTAAGCTCTCTTTTGATGAGACTATAAAAATTTTGACTATCGTCTCATCCATATTCGCACAGGCAAAATATGTACATAAAACTCTAGATGATGAGAAAAAAAGGTTAGATGATGAGAATAGATACTATAGAGATGAGCTTCTTCATA
The DNA here is from genome assembly GCA_011390245.1 of Campylobacterales bacterium. Lineage (GTDB taxonomy): Bacteria > Campylobacterota > Campylobacteria > Campylobacterales > JAABSR01 > JAABSR01. The sequence continues at coordinate 4,658 of JAABSR010000088.1, read as the reverse complement.
GTAGAAGTTTTGAGAAAATAATAGGCAAAAGCCCTAAGATGAATAGGGTTTTTGAGATTATTAGCAAAGTAGCTGGCTCAAAAGCAACAGTCTTGATAAGGGGTGAAACAGGAACAGGAAAAGAGCTAATAGCCTCTGCGATACATAAAAGTTCACCTAGAAGAGATAAGTCTTATATCAAATTAAATTGTGCAGCAATACCAGAGACACTTTTAGAATCTGAGCTATTTGGACATGAAAAGGGTGCTTTTACAGATGCAAAAGGAATGCGAAAGGGTAGATTTGAGTTGGCTGATGGCGGGACACTCTTTTTGGATGAGATAGGAGATATTACACCTACTTTGCAAGTAAAGCTACTAAGAGTCTTGCAAGAACAAGAGTTTGAGAGAGTTGGAGGTAGTCAATCAATCAAAGTGGATGTCAGAATTATTGCAGCAACAAATAGGAATCTAGAGAAGATGGTAGAAGATGGAGACTTTAGGGAGGATCTTTTTTATAGGCTAAATGTGATACCAATAATGCTTCCACCTCTTAGGGAGAGGGCTGATGATATCTCACTTTTGGCAATATATTTTCTAGAGAAGTTTCAAAAAAGCCACAACAAAGAGCTATCTATCACCCCAGCTGCTATGAATCTACTTTGCTCTTATGAGTGGCCAGGCAATATACGAGAGCTTGAGAATACTATAGAGAGGATTGTTCTTTTTGCAAATAGCGAACATATTGATATAGATGAGATAGAGCTAACTTTGCCATATATGTTCAAAGTAACTGAAAGCAAAGAGACAAGTGGAAGAAACAACAAAAGAGATATATTGACCAAAAAAGATCTAGATGAGATAGAAAAAGAGGCGATAGAAAAAGCTCTCAAAGAGTGTGGTGGTATCAGAATCAAGGCTGCAAAAAAGCTAGGAATCACAAATAGACAGATAGGCTATAAGATAAAAAAATATTGCATTGAGTAGTTCTTTTTAGATTCCACAACCTCTAGAAGTTGACTTCTCAATAGTTTTGTAGTCACAGCCCTTGCAGTGGTACTCTATATCCCTTACACCAGAACAACCTGCTGAGTTTAGTGCTTTAGTAGAGATTATCTGCTCAGCTTCTGTATTTATAGCTCCACATTCAGGGCAGATTCCTCTTTTTAGTTTCTCAATCTTTTTGGAGTGCCCAGTATAGATAAGATAAGCTACTACAAAAATTAGTGCCATTATAGAGATGATTGTCAAAATGTTTATTATAACTTCCAAGCTAGATATCTTCCTCTTTTTTTGAGATAGTTTTATTATGTGAATTGTATCGCAATGGTGCAAAGAAGTAGTTTGATTAGTAAATTTTTGTGCTAGAATAGAAAAATGAAAACAAGACAATGGGCTAAGTATCCATATTTGTAAAAATCAACGAAGGCTTCATGTGCACAAATTCCTCTCTTTTCTGATTGCTTTTTTTGCAATGGCTCATAGTTTAAATGCAACAGATACACTAAAACTCGCAACAACAACAAGTACCGATAATACTGGATTGCTTGATTACTTAGCCCCAAGTTTTAAACAAGATAGCGGTATTTTGCTTCATTGGATTTCTACTGGGAGTGGAAAAGCATTAAAACTGGGTGAAAATTGTGATGTAGATGCAATTTTAGTTCATTCTCCAGATAAAGAGGAGAAGTATGTAAAAGATGGCTTTGGAATTGATAGAAGAGCTGTAATGTATAATGATTTTGTCATTATTGGCGTTCAGAAGTATAGTGCTAAATTCAAAGACAAAAATATCAATGAAGTATTTGCTTTGATAGCAGAAGAGAAGATACCTTTTGCTAGTCGCGGTGACAACTCTGGGACGCATAACAAGGAGAGAGCAGTATGGGAAAGTGTAGAAATCAATCCTGAGAAAAAAGAGTGGTATATAGAAGTTGGACAAGGGATGCTTAAGACAATCTATCTAGCAACTCAAAAGAGTGCACTTACACTTACAGATCGTGGCACATACATAAAATATGCTAATAATTTTAAAGGCAACCCACCTCTAAAAATTTTGACTCAAGGCGATGAAATTTTGAAAAATCCATATAGCGTTATGGCTGTCAATCCAAAAAATTGTCCCAATGTAAAATATGATCTTGCAAAGAAGTTTATTCTTTGGATTACAGGAGAAAATGCTCAGAAAAAAATAGGTGAATTCAAGCTTCTTGATAAAACACTATTTACTCCTGATGCAAAATAGTCTCTAATAATTTAAAATTTTATCCTCTATAGATTAGATCTTGTTGATTTCCACATAGAGGATAGTGCAATGGTAAAACTTTTATTTTTGCCCCCTCTGGTATCTCTTCTATACCTTGTGCAGATATAATCATTGAATTTGAATAAGTTAGAGGTGAGAGCATTCCAGAGCCATAGTTTGCATCTTTGTAAGCATTGAAGATTCCAGCTTCAAAATTGCCCAAAATCATGTTGGCTCTTTTTGCTTTTAGCTTAAGTCTCTTTCCTAGTACTCCTTCCATAAACCCTGGATAGTAGTTTTGCACTCCTTGCATTTTGAAGAGGTATGGGAGTATGAGATATTGCAAATTAACAAGAGCAGATAGGGGATTTCCAGGAAGACTAAAAACCACTGTATTGCCAATTTTCCCCATAAGTGTAGGGCGTCCTGGCTTTACATCTATACCATGAAATATAGTCTCCATATCACAAGCAGAAAATGCTTTTTCTACAAAATCAGCCTCTCCTAAACTAACGCCACCAGTTGTGAAGAGAACATCATACCCTTGTAGCTCTCTAATACTCTCGATCATAGATTCTAAAGAATCGGGCAACACCCCAATATAGCTTGGATCAAATCCATACTGTTTTAAAATCGAAAATATTCCAATCGAATTTGAGTTATATATTTGATGTTCATCTGCACTTTTCCAAGGCTCTATAATCTCATCACCTGTAGAGAGGATACCGATTTTTAGTTTTTGGAAGCACTTCAGAGCCATTTTGCCCTGTGTAGCAATCATACTTACATGAAAGGGATTAAGTAGCGTACCTTTGGTAAATATAGTGCTGCCAATTGTGAACTCTTCACCTTTTCGTTTGACATTTGATTCTGGTTTGATTGAATTTGGCATAGTTGCAGTAGTGTCTGTGAAATCAGCTACATTTTCAAAAGGAACAACAGCGTCTGCACCCTCTGGAATAATAGCACCTGTCATCACTTTTACACAACTACCAGGCTCTATTGGAGGTGGTGTGTTATCTCCTGCAAATACTGCTCCTCTGATAGGTAGCTTCTTTCCTGCATCTTCATGGAAGAGTGCATAGCCATCCATGCCAGAGTTATCAAAAGCAGGCAATGCTTTTGAGCAGATAATATCCTCAGCTACAACTCTTTGGCTCAAATCAAATAGCCCCACTTGCTCACTTCTTTTGATTGGCGTTGTGTTCTCTTCAATTTTTTCTAATGCTTTTTCAAAATCTAAATATATTAATCCCATCCCTATCCTTCATTGTTTTATAATCTCAATTATAGCATTTTTGGATGTTTGTTGAAAATGGAGATTTTAAAGTATGTTTAAATTCACTATTTTTTCACAATTTAAGAGCCTATTAAGATTTGTGCTGTTAGTATTGTCCTAAATTAATAAAATATTTCTTCAACGAAATATGTAATTTTGACATAGCACTTTTAAATAGGCTGACACATGATTATAAACACTAAAGAGTATTTTTTCGACAATAGGTTTGGTTTACCTCTAGAGGGAAATTATAGAGAGATTTTTGACTCTGAGGTTTTAGAAAATAGTGGAAGCTATCTTATTTCAAACACTCAAGATGTAAAGTCAATCCTCTATGCCCCAGAGGTCAACTTTTATCTTACCTACTCACAAGATGATACGAAAACTAAACTAGAAACCCTAAATTTACTTTATGAAATTAGAGCACTAAAATATGATTTAGGTAGAGATAAATCATATTCTAAAGAAGTTGATAACAGCTTAATTATTATCTCTGAGCAAGAAACTTTTAATAATATTGCACCATATTTTGAAGATGATTTTGAAGTGATTTTTTGTGATGTAAAAAATGCTAGAGATCTTGAAGGTGAACTTGGAAGTTTTACACTAAATAGTAGCAATCGCTTTATCCAAAAAGAAGAGATTAAAGCCTCTCAAATAGTCATAACACAAGATGATCCTCAAAAAGAGCAGTTTATAGGTGTAGAGAAATATAGCGGCGAAGAGACGATAGGGAATATTTTAGAGTTGCTTAAGAGTAGGCTAGGGCACTACGAATATAAAAAGATAATTAGCTACAACGAGACAATCTGCCAATATCATCATAGACGACAAACTCAGAGTGGTCCATGTACGATATGTTCACAACTCTGTCCTACGCTTGGTGTGAAGCATGATAATTCTAAAATGGAGTTAACCTTTTCTGACATAGATTGTCATGGATGTGGTGGATGCGTTTCAGGATGTCCAAGCGGTGCACTTGATTTTACACAATTTACTCTTGAAGCACTTTATGGGGTAGCAAGGCTATTGGAGGGTAAAAAGATTTTTATTACTACTCAAAGCCTTATACCAAATCTTGATATTTCACTACCAAAAAATGTGATACCTCTGGTAATAGAGGGGGCAAAATTTTTGAGTGAACTACATTTTTTGA
>JAABSR010000087.1 GCA_011390245.1 Campylobacterales bacterium | reverse complement strand
GATATGGAGATAAAAGAGTCTCAAATCTGCTCACTCTCAAAAATAGTAGAATCCAAAGATGGTAAAAACAGGCTTCTAGACATGGAATCTTATGGCTTTGCAAAAGCTGCTATGGAGTTTCTATCCCCTCACCAAGTTTTGCTCTTCAAGGTAGTCTCAGATCATTGTAATCCTCAAACCATCACAAAAGAGCTAATAGATAAAGTGATAAAACAATCAACTAGTATTTTGCTAGATTGTTTGGAGAAACTAAAAGAGCTAAAAAGAGATGAGGCAGTTTTGAGTGAGCAAGAGAGTGAAATTTTAGAAAATTTGATAGATAAACATAAATTTAGCATATCACAACAAAAAAAGCTTCAAGATCTTTTTATCTACAAAAAATTGAAAGACAAAACAGACTTTAGCACCCTTCTTTGTATAGAGAAAAGTAGTAAAAATAGAGCTTTTGAGATGGTTTTTGATGAGCTTTTTTAAACTATTTTCTCACATTTATATAGAAGAAGATGTGGCAAATCATAAAAATACTAAATCTATATTATCTAGATTCAAAGATGCTGAAAAGATTTACATAAAGCACTACAAAGATATTTTTAATAGAAAAAATCAATCATACTCACTCCAAAAAGAATCCAAAAAGCTCATACTTGCAAAAAAAAGAGAACCATTTATATATGAAGGCTCTGATTTGATTCAAGATTTTGGTTTTTCAAAATATCTCTATACGCCAACTATGATGAACTGTATTTATGATTGTGATTACTGTATTTTACAAGGCATGTATGGAAGTGCAAATATTCTTTTTTTTGTAAATGTAGAGGAGTATTTTAGCTCTCTAAAAAGTCTAGAAAATTCAAAAGCTCATCTCTCTATCTCTTATGATACTGATCTTTTGGCTTTTGAGAAGATTTTTGGAATCTGTAGGCTCTGGATAAAAGAGATATCAAAATATCCAAATATAGATCTTGAGATTCGCTCCAAAAGTGCAAATTTTGAGGCAATAGCTGATATGAAGCCTTTGGAAAATGTAGTGCTCTCATGGACTATAATGCCTCAAGTAATCTCCTCAAAAGTAGAGAGAAACACACCTAGTGTAATAAAGCGAGAAGAGCAAATAATAAGAGCTTTGAAGCTTGGATGGAGAGTTAGAATCTGCATAGATCCACTAATTTATGTAGAGGGTTTTGAAAAAATATATGGAGACTATATAGATAGTTTTTTTGAGAAAATTGGCGAACAAAAAATAGAGGATGTAGCACTAGGGGTATTTAGGATAAATAGCGACTTTCTAAAAAAGATGAAAAAAAGAGATATTAGAAATGAGCTTTTGTTTTATCCCTATGATGTGAGGGATAAAGTAGCGACTTATGAAGATTCTTTGAAAAAAAGGATGCTTGATTTTACAATAGAAAAACTTACAAAATATATCCCTAAAAATAGGATATTTTTATCAAAAAACTAGCACTATTTTTTTATCAAAAAAATCACCTCAAACTCTAAATCATTGCTTTCTAGGCATAAAATAGCTCTCTTTGCATCTTTGAAATCTAAGACCTTCTCTCTATTAACGCCACTTTTTTTGAGATATCTAAACATCTCTTTGGTGTTATCAAATTTTAGGGAGTATCTTTTTGTGTATAGTTGACAATCTATGGAGTTATCTTTTAAGATTTTTTCTATCTCCTCTTTTGATCTTATAGGGGATTTTACGCCCAAAAATCTATGGAGTGAGCTAAAAGTATATGAGGTAAAAATCGATATAAGAAACTTTTTGGATCTTAAGTCTATCTCTTTTAAAATCTTCTCCATGTTTTGTGCCCATTGCAAAGAAGATGAGGATATAAGTAAGTCATGCTCTAGTAAAAGATAGTCAAGCTTTTCAAAATCACCGCAAATTAGTTCAATATTTTTAGCTTTTGGGTGTTGTGAGAGCATTGTAGGTGAGAGATCAATAGCAATATATTTTGAGAAGTGTGAGTTGATATTTTTTATCACCTCTCCAGTTCCAGCACCAAGCTCTAATATCTTTTCTACATCAAAATCTATATGACTTACTAGCTCTTTGGCTACACATTTTTGTATTATAGAGTTTGAGTTGTAACTTTTTGCAGATATTTCAAAAGAATCTCTTTTCATGTGGCACTATTTTATCTCATTATCAATTAATTTAAGGTAGTATTACGACCATTTTTTAAATATCGAAAGGATTTTATGGAAGACATTGTCCTAGTTTTTCAGTTTATATTAGCAGTAGTTTTAACGATAATAGTTTTACTTCAAAAGAGTTCATCAATTGGATTGGGCGCGTACAGCGGAAGTAATGAGTCAGTCTTTGGTGCAAAAGGTGCATCTGGTTTTTTGCAAAAGCTCACTTTTGGTGTTGGGCTTATATTTGTGATAAATACTATAACACTTGGGTATCTATACAACAAAGAGTATTCAAAATCTGTGATAGATTCTGTAGATTTAGATAGTATTGTGCCAGCAGCTCCGATTGAAAAGGGGACAAAAGAGAGTGCTCCACTCAAAGATGAAAATAGTGCACCAGTAGTGCCTTCTGTTCCAAATTAATTAAAAAAGTATGAGTTAAGGAGATATTATGTTAGAAGATGTGTACAAAGTCACTCAAGATCATATGGACAAGAGTATAGAATCTATGAAAAGAGAGTTTGGAGTTTTAAGAACTGGCAAGGTTTCAGTGTCAATTTTGGATAGCATTAAGATAAACTATTATGACACGCCAACCCCTCTAAATCAAGTAGGTTCTGTAATAGCAAATGATGCTACAACAATAACTATAACTCCATGGGAGAAATCTCTACTAAAAGATATTGAGAAGGCGATTTTGGAAGCAAACATTGGCGTAAGTCCAAACAGTGATGGAGATGTTATCAAGCTCTTTTTCCCTCCTATGACAAGTGATCAGAGGAAAGAGATAGCAAAAGATGCAAAAGCGATAGCTGAGAGAGCAAAAGTTGCGATTAGAAATGTAAGAAAAGATGGAAATGATAAGATAAAAAAGCTAGAGAAGGATAAAGAGATCACTGAAGATGAGTCAAAAAAAGCTCATGATCATATCCAGAAATTGACAGATGAACATGTAAAAAGAGTAGATGAACTCTTGAAAATAAAAGAGGAAGAGATATTAAAAGTATAATGAATAGAATAGATGTAGCACAAATATATAAAGATGCCTCCGCACTTCTTGAGGGGCACTTTCTTTTAAGCAGTGGAAATCACTCAAAGTACTATTTGCAGTCCGCAAAAGTTTTGGAGAATCCCAAAAATGCAACCATTTTAGCCTCTGCTTTAGCAGATATGATAAAAGTAAATAATATAAAAGTTGATGCTGTATGCTCTCCAGCACTAGGCGGGATTTTAGCTGGCTATGAACTTGCAAGAGAGTTAGGAGTTAGATTTATCTTTGTTGAGAGAGATCAAGGTAGTATGGTTTTGAGGCGTGGTTTTGAGATCTCTAGAGGTGAGAACATCATAATATGCGAAGATATAGTTACAACTGGTGGCTCTGCTATGGAAGCTTATAATGTAGTTACTGAATTAGGTGCTAAGGTTGTTGCTTTTGCTGCTTTGGCTAATAGAGGATTTTGCAAGAGAGCAGGCTCAGATCTATCCTTGAAACCAAGTTGTAAATTGGCTCAAGGTGTCCCATTTTTTGCTTTAGAGGATTTTGTGTTTGATATATTTTCACCTGATAACTGCCCTTTGTGCGTTAATAATGATAAACCCATAAAACCAGGAAGTAGGAGTAGAAATTAAAAAATCCCCTAGGTGGAGGGATCTAAAAAAGGGTACTGAAAAAGAATCCTCTACAAATCCTTTGCTAGATGATACAAAATATGCATCAATTCCTGATAGAATAAAGGCTTTTATCGTTGATGCTTTTTTGATATACACTCCTATTTTGTATATAATAACCTATGTTGTTTTGGATGGAAGTGATGATTTTCAAAATTCTCCATTTGCCCCTATTATTGCTATTGCTATTTTTGGATTTATATCTTCAGTTTTTATTTCAATCAGCGGCCAGACACCAGGCAAAAAAGCATATACTATTAGGATTGTGGACAATAATACCAAAGAGAAGATCTCATTTTTGAGAGCATATTTAAGATTTGTGCTGATGCTATTTTCTTGTGCATTTTTGGTAGGAATTATTATCTCATTTTATAGGAGGGATAGAAGGGCTTTTCACGATCTAGCTCTTAATACTTCAGTAGTAATAGATGAGTAATATAAAAAAACTTTACACCTCTTTATCTCTATACTATTTCTTTTTCTTCTCCTATGTCGGCGTTTTTATCATATACATGCCAAAGATTTTACACGACAGAGGATATAGTGCAGATGAGATAGGGATACTCTACTCAATAATCCCAATAGTTCGCTTTATAGCCCCATTTTTATTTTTAAAGTATATTAAAATTACAAAAAGCATATCAATACTCTCAAATCTCTTTTTTATACTCTCTGCTTTTCTATTTTTAATGTTTATAGATAGTTTTTGGGCACTTTTTTTTATAAATATATTAATCGGAGCCTCAATAGCCATAACACTTCCAACTATAGAGAATATTGCACTTTTGTATGTCAAAAAGGAAAGATATGGGAAAGTTAGACTTTTTGGCTCCCTTGGATTCTCTTTAGTTGCACTTCTTTTAGCTCCAGTTTTGGAAAACTTTACTTATGTAGCACTCTTTTACTCTGTAAATATTACTCTTTCAGCAATTATGGCAATATATATATTAGATTTCAACAAGGAGAGTAAGCGCAATAAAAATGTTGAATCCAAAGAGGAGCCTAAGCTTTTTAATCTTAAAAGCAACAGATGGATTTGGGTAAATTTAATACTACTTCAAGTCTCATTTGGTTCATTTTATAATTTTTTTACCATTTATGAAGAGAAGGCTGGGATAAGTTTAGAAGTTATAAGTTATATGTGGGTTTTTGGAGTAATGTGTGAAGTTGTAATGCTCTACTATCAAGGTGGTTTGCTTAAAAAATATGATTTACTGTGGTTAATCATGCTATCCACTTTAGCTACAGCTATTAGATGGATGTTGCTATTTTTATTTCCAGATAGCATAACTATTGTATTTATATCTCAATCAATACATGCACTCTCATTTGCACTTTATCACTCTGCGGCAATTAGCTATCTCTATAAAGTTTATGATGGAAATCATCTAGCTCAACAATTTTATGTGGGCTTCTCCTATGGTTTAGGCATGTTTATAGGCTCTATTTTTGCAGGTTTTACCTTTGGTGATAATCTCTTTTTATACTCATCACTTATTGCTATGCTTGCATTTGTGTCACTTTTGTTGCACAAAAAAGAGACAAATTTATCATCAATTAAAATAAATTGATGTAGAATATGCACAAAATTTTTACTGTAATGAGGTTGGTTTGATGAGTGAGTTGTTTACTTTTTCGGGATTGATAAATAATGGACATACTTTTATCTTTCTTTTTCACGCTATTTTGATTGTCCTTATTGCTCTATTTTTGTCAAAAGCCGCTACTAGGTCTATGCAGATAGTGCCAGGAAACTTACAGAATATTTTTGAAGTTTATCTTCAAGGTATCTTGTGGATGGGCAAGGATGTTATAGGAGAGGAGAAGGCTAGAAAGTATCTACCTCTTATTGGAACTATAGGTCTTATGGTATTTTTTGGAAATGTCATAGGTATTATTCCAGGTTTCGAATCTCCAACAGCTAACATTAATTTTACCCTAACGCTAGCTTTGCTAGTTTTTGTCTATTACAATTTCGAGGGAATAAGAGCACAAGGTGTGTTTAATTATGTGAAACATTTTGCAGGTCCTGTTGCTTGGCTATCTCCTTTGATGTTTCCTATAGAGATTATCTCCCACCTATCAAGAATCATATCCCTATCATTTAGACTTTTTGGTAATATCAAGGGTGATGATATGTTTTTGATGGTAATGCTTATGCTAGCACCTTGGTTGGCACCACTGCCAGCTTTTGCGATTCTAACATTTATGGCATTTTTGCAGACATTTATCTTTATGATACTAACATATGTATATCTTGCTGGTGCAGTTGCTCTTGAAGAGGAGCACCATTAAAACGAAGTGAGTAAAAAAAACTTCACTCTACTTCTTTCCTTTCTAAGAGGTGTAGCATGGGCAATTGCCATATATGGTGCAACTCTTGGATTTTTGAGTTATTTTGGCTCTAGTATCCTCACTTCAATAATCCTCACATTTTTTGGTGCACTTCCAGGACTATTTTTTGTTGTTGTTTTTGAGTATTTAAATATTAGATTGTACTACCTAGATAAAGATAGTATAGAGATTGAAAAAATCAGAAAATTATTAGATGATAAAATATCTAATAACAGATCCTAAATACTATAGCAGTGAACCATTAGAGTTTAAAAATAGACTAATAGAGGTATTATCAAAAAATAGAGTAGATTTTGTCTGCTTTAGAGATAAAACCAAAACTTCAAACAAAAATCTACTAGCAAAAATATTCAAAGAGCAATCCATTAAAGCAGGTATAGAGAAAATAGTAATAAATAGATACATTGAAATAGCTCTAAAAGAGGAATTTAACACTATTCATCTAAATTCAGATCAATTTAGCAGTATTGAGTATTGCAAAAAAAGTGGACTTGAAGTAATAATAAGTGTACATACTATAAAAGAGGCAAAAAAAGCAAAAAATTTAAATGCTGATTTTATAACTTTAAGTCCAATATTTGCCTCTCCTTTAAAAGGGGAAGCAAAAGGATTAGGGTTTTTGAAAGAGTGCCTAGATAGTGTAGATATAAAAGTGATAGCACTAGGTGGCATTGTTGATGAAAAGCAGATAAAAGAGATAGAATCTACAGAAGCCTATGGATGGGCATCTATTCGTGCTTTTATCTGATAATGACTATATATTTTTAGAAATTTGACAAAATATTTTGATTTTTAAGTGTACATTTATAGATATTCATATATTATTTCAATTCTCTTTTAAAAGATGTGTTTGAGATTTATCTCTACACCAAAAAAGAGATTTCAAAAGAATTTCCAAAAACCTCTGAGATTTAAGTAAGGTTTAAGAAACTCTTTTGTAGAATTCCGTCCCTTGATTGAGAGAGCGTGTTGCTCACCTCAAAAAACAGGCTTTTTCTTAAACAAATCTAAGGTTGACTTAACACCAATCTTTCATTTATTAAAGAGTGATCTTTGACAACTAAGCAAACAAAAAAAGGGTGGTTAAACTCTAGTAAATAACTAAACTGATTTATTAGAGAGTTAACCTTTAAAATTAACTCTTAAAAATGTCTATGTCCTATTTTTATTATATATATACTCAATTGAGTAATAGGTCAAAAACTTCATACTTTTATGGAGAGTTTGATCCTGGCTCAGAGTGAACGCTGGCGGCGTGCCTAACACATGCAAGTCGAACGATGAACCTAGCTTGCTAGGGAATTAGTGGCGCACGGGTGAGTAATGCATAGGTAACATGCC
>JAABSR010000008.1 GCA_011390245.1 Campylobacterales bacterium | reverse complement strand
CCTCTGTTTTTACTGAAGATAGGCTAAAAACACTAAAAGGTACTTCTGCAATTGGTCACAATAGATACTCTACTGCTGGTGAGGATTCTATACTTGATGCTCAACCTGTTTTTGCAAGATATGATCTAGGTGAGATGTCAATAGTGCATAATGGAAACTTGACAAATGCCAAAGAGATAAAAAGCGAGCTTATAAAAAAAGGTGCTATATTTCAATCCTTCATGGATACAGAAAATCTTATACATCTTATTGCAAAATCTGATCAAGAGAAGCTACTTGATAGGATTGTAGATGCACTACACAAGATAGAGGGCGCGTACTCTTTTATATTTTTAAGTCGCAAAAAGATGTTTGCCATAAGAGATAGGTTTGGATTTAGACCGCTATCTTTGGGCAAGCTTGGTGAGGGTTATATAGTAGCAAGTGAGAGTTGTGCTTTTGATCTAGTTGGTGCAGAGTTTATAAGAGATATAGAGCCTGGTGAGATGCTTGTTTTTGAAAAGGGAAAAGAGCCAAAATCTATACAGATTTTTAATCCAGAACCTAGACCATGTATTTTTGAGTATATCTATTTTGCTAGACCAGATTCTTTGATTTTTGGAAAATCTGTATATCAGATAAGAAAAAAGATGGGGATAGAGCTAGCAAAAGAGAATCAAGTAGAGGCTGATATGGTTATTCCAGTACCAGATAGTGGTATAGCTTCTGCACTTGGATACTCAGAGGAGAGTAAAATTCCTTTTGAGCTAGGTATTATTAGAAATCACTACATAGGTAGAACTTTTATAGAGCCAACACAAGAAGATAGAGAGATGAAAGTAAGGCTAAAGTTAAGTCCTATAAGAGAGCTAATCAGAGGCAAGAAATTGATTGTGATTGATGATTCTATTGTTAGAGGTACTACTAGTAAAAAGATTGTAAAAATGTTAAAAGATGCTGGAGCTTTAGAAGTACACATGAGAATAAGTTCACCACCTACAACAAATCCATGCTATTATGGTGTTGATACTCCTGATAAAGGAGAGCTTATTAGTTCAAAGTACTCTATTGATGAGATTAGGGATTATATTGGGGCTACTTCACTTCTATTTTTATCAATTGAAGGATTAAAGAGAAGTGCTGGTGAAGATTATAACTACTGCAAAGCGTGCTTTGATGGTCAATATATAGTATAGCTATTGTAAAAATTCAAGGACACGAAAGAGAGTTGAAAAAAGTTTTAACATTTGGTAGGTATTGTCGCAAAAAGTATGGATTTGATATCAGGAAAATCCCCATCTCAATAAGTGGTTTCACATGTCCAAATATTGATGGCAAAGTTGCTAGAGGAGGGTGTACTTTTTGTCAAAATGAGTCCTTCTCACCAAATATGAGTAGTTTTTTAAAAGTAGAAAATCGTCTAAATTTTGATAGAGCTGATGTAGATTTAGAAGATAGATATATTGAAGAGCTAATAAACCAATACAAAAAAAACTCACTCTTTTTTGAAAAAAATTATGGTGTTGATAGATTTATAATATATTTTCAATCTTTCACAAACACATACGCACACATCTCATTTCTCAAAAGACTCTACCTAAAAGCACTATCTTTAAAAAATGTTATAGGTATCTCAATTGGCACTAGGACTGATTGTGTGGATGATGAGGTTTTAGATTTTATAGCCTCTTTGGATGCAAAAGAGGTATGGATAGAGTATGGAATCCAGTCAATTCATGACACTACACTAGAGCAAATAAATAGAGGTCATGATGCTACTTCCATGATAGAAGCTATAAAAAAGACAAAAGATAGAGGTATCAAAACTTGTGCTCATCTTATATATGGTCTTCCAGGTGAGAGTGTAGAAATGATGGAGAAGAGCACTGATATGGTGTATGATTTGGGTGTTGATTCTGTAAAGCTACATCCACTTTATGTGGTAAATAAAACAGCACTAGCGTTAAGCTACAATAGAGGCTCATTTGTACCAATAGATATCAAAGAGTATGCACAAATGGTATCCTATGCAATAAAGAGTGCTCCAAGAGATCTCATATTTCAAAGAATAAGTGCTGGAAGTAGTGATCAAAGCCTCATTGCTCCTAAGTGGTGCAGGGATAAAAATACCCAGATGGCATATCTCAAAAAAACACTAAAAGAGCATAGAATCCAATATTGATAGAGATAAGTGCAGATGGCTCTAAAACGCTATATAGCCAAAAATATCAACAGACATATCATTCACTCAAAGATGGGGCGATAAAAGAGACACTAAAAAAACATATACTCCCAGCTTTTAAACTTAGCAAAGAAAAAAGTGAGATAAAAATATTAGATATCTGTTTTGGCTTAGGTTACAACTCTCTTTTGACTTTGAAATATACAAACTCTACAAATCAAAAAACAGATATCTACTCTCCTGAAAATGATGAGGAGCTACTATCTAGTTTGAACTCTTTTGACTATCCAGAGCTACTATCTAAAGAGAGCAAACATATACCAGAGCTGATAGAGAATAGATATGTAGAGATAGGAGAGGGTAAAATAAATCTATATATTGGAGATGCTAGAGAGTATATAAAAAATTTTAGAAATTTTTTTGATATAGTATATCAAGATGCATTTTCACCCAAAAAAAATAGTAGCCTCTGGAGTTATGAATACTTCAAAGATATAAAACTGGCAATGAAAAGTGATGGGATTCTCACTACATACTCAAAAGCTACCCCTGTAAAGATGGCTCTTTGGATGAATGGATTCTATCTATATGAGTATAGTGGAGGAGAGGATATCAAAAGCTCACTTGTTGCATCTATGCAAAAAATTGGCACAAAAGAGATGGGGTTAAAAGAGATATTTCTAAGAGATAAACTAAAAAATTCACCAAATGCTAAGCCTATATATGAGTAATAGTTATAAAATTTAGATAAATTTTCAAAAAAGTATTGACTTCTAGCTAAAAAACTAATATAATTTCGGCTCACAAAATTTGCTGGTGTAGCTCAGTTGGTAGAGCAGCTGATTTGTAATCAGCAGGTCGGGGGTTCGAGTCCCTTCACCAGCTCCATTTTTGAGATGTTTATCTCAAGTACAATAATCAGTGTTAAACCAGAATATGACACCAATTATGGTGAGATACTCAAGTGGTCAACGAGGGCAGACTGTAAATCTGCTGGCTTAGCCTTCGAAGGTTCAAATCCTTCTCTCACCACCATTGTCATATTTTGCGGGTGTAGCTCAGTGGCTAGAGTTCCTGCCTTCCAAGCAGGCTGTCGTGAGTTCGAATCTCATCACCCGCTCCAAGAGTTTAAATAGGAACTGGGAGCTGATACCTAAGAAGTATTCTACTAAATGCATCGGATATAAAACTATACTCCGCTTTTAGGCTCCCTTAAAATCATTAACAGTGTATACGCCCATATGGCTCAGAGGTAGAGCACTTCCTTGGTAAGGAAGAGGTCACGGGTTCAATTCCCGTTATGGGCTCCATTGTAACCATTTGGAGCCCAATATTGGAGCCTTTAATTATGGTTTTTGTAATAATCGTGTAAAATTTCAAATTCAATTTAATAAATGAGGAGAGAGTATGGCTAAAGAAAAGTTTATCAAGTCAAAGCCACATGTAAATATTGGTACAATAGGACATGTTGACCATGGAAAAACGACACTAAGTGCTGCTATTTCTGCTGTTATGGCAACAAAAGGTTTCGCAGAATTAAGAGATTATGATGCAATAGATAATGCACCTGAAGAGAGAGAAAGAGGTATAACTATCGCTACATCTCATATTGAGTATGAAACAGAAAAGAGACATTATGCTCATGTTGACTGCCCAGGGCATGCTGACTATGTTAAAAACATGATCACAGGTGCTGCTCAGATGGATGGTGCAATACTTGTTGTATCAGCAGCTGATGGTCCTATGCCTCAAACTAGAGAGCATATTTTGCTTTCAAGACAAGTTGGTGTTCCATATATTGTTGTTTTTATGAACAAAGAAGATATGGTTGATGATCCAGAGCTAATGGAACTAGTTGAAATGGAGATAAGAGAGCTACTTAGTAATTACGACTTCCCAGGTGATGATACGCCAATCATAGCCGGCTCAGCTCTAAAAGCTCTAGAAGAGGCAAAAACTGGTACTCTTGGTGAGTGGTCACAAAAAATATTAAAGCTTATGGATGAAGTTGATTCTTATATTCCTGAGCCTGAGAGAGAGACAGATAAAGCTTTCCTAATGCCAATTGAAGATGTTTTCTCTATTGCTGGTCGTGGGACAGTTGTAACAGGAAGAATCGAAAGAGGTAGAGTAAAAGTAGGTGAAGAGATTGAAATAGTTGGTATTAGAAATACACAAAAAACAACTGTAACTGGTGTTGAAATGTTCAGAAAAGAACTAGATATGGGTGAAGCAGGTGATAACTGTGGTATTCTTCTTAGAGGAACAAAGAAAGATGATGTAGAGAGAGGTCAAGTTCTTTGTAAGCCAGCATCTATAACACCACATAAAAAGTTTGAAGGCGAAGTTTATATCCTTTCAAAAGAAGAGGGTGGAAGACATACACCATTTTTCAATGGTTATAGACCACAATTTTATGTTAGAACTACAGATGTTACTGGATCAATCACACTTCCAGAGGGTGTAGAGATGGTAATGCCAGGTGATAATATTAAGATTACAGTTGAGCTTATTAACTCAATTGCACTAGAAGATGGTACAAGATTTGCGATCAGAGAAGGCGGTAGAACCGTTGGTGCTGGTGTTGTATCTAAAATTACAGAGTAGTTTATAGAACAAAAAAGCTCTTAAGTGGTTACTCTTTTTACTTTGTGTTTTGCTTTTTAAGCGAAACACTCATCAATAAAAAGCATAATCAGCATAAACCTTGAGTGTTTTATCTACAATGGCACTTTGTTGCCTTTGGAGCACTCTGAGAGAAAAAAATCCAAGTTTACGCGTAGTTTCTTGGGCTTTGCTTAAGAGATGATTTATAATGTAAAAATAAGGATAATTTTATTATGAAAATTAAAATTGGTATGAAGTGTGAAGAGTGTGCTGAGATAAACTACTCAACATTTAAAAACTCAAAAACTCACACTGAAAAGTTGGAACTAAAAAAGTTTTGTCCTAGAGACAATAAACACACTTCTCATAAAGAGATAAAACTAAAAAGCTAAGCCTTTTTGGCTTGCTTTATGTAGGTCAGTAGCTCTAATGGTAGAGCGTCGGTCTCCAAAACCGAATGTTGTGGGTTCGAGTCCCTCCTGGCCTGCCAGAATTAAGATAGCAAGAGAGATTATATGAAAAAAATGATGACTTATTACAGACTATCAAAAGAAGAGTTGTTGAAAGTTATTTTTCCAACTAAAGAGCAGATAAGAAATGCATATATTTCGGTACTTGTTGTCGTTACAGTTGTTACACTATTTTTGTCATTGGTAGATTTAATTTTATCAGCGTCAATTTCATCAATAATAGGTTAGGGATTTTATGGCATTTGATTGGTATGCAATACAGACATATTCAGGTAGTGAGCTCTCAGTAAAGAAAGCTATACTAAATCTCATACAAGAAAATGGGATAGAAGATAGACTAGAAGAGATCATAGTTCCTACAGAAGATGTTATTGAGGTCAAAAATAATAAGAAAAAGATAAGTGAAAGAAGCCTCTATCCAGGTTATGTGTTTGTAAAAGTTGATCTCAATACTGACTTGTGGCATAAAATTCAATCACTTCCTAGAGTTGGTAGGTTTATAGGTGAGTCAAAAAGACCTACACCACTTAATGAATCAGATATTAATTTGATATTAGAGAAGGTTAGAAATAGGGCTGCTCCAAAACCAAAAGTTATCTTTGAAGAGGGTGAAGTGGTAAGGATTACTGATGGACCATTTTCTAACTTTGAAGGAACTGTTGAAGAGTATGACATGGAGCACAAAAAGCTAAAATTAAATGTATCAATCTTTGGAAGAAGTACTCCTATTGAGATACTTTATACACAAGTTGAAAAAATCGTATAATAAAGGAAAATAGATATGGCAAAGAAGGTAGCAGGAGAACTAAAGCTTCAAATTCCTGCCGGAAAGGCTAACCCATCACCACCTGTTGGACCAGCACTTGGTCAAAGAGGTGTAAACATAATGGAATTTTGCAAAGCTTTTAATGAAAAGACAAAAGATTTAGGAAGTTTTAATATACCAGTAATTATTACAGTATATACAGATAAAAGTTTTACCTTTATCACAAAACAGCCCCCTGCGACAGATTTGATAAAAAAAGCAGCTGGTATTCAAAAAGGAAGTGATAATCCTCTAAAAAACAAAATTGGAAAACTCACTAAAGCACAAGTTTTAGAGATTGTTAAAACAAAAATAGATGATTTGAATGCTCAAGATGAGGAGGCTGCTTCAAAAATTATTGAAGGTAGTGCTCGATCTATGGGTATTGAGATTGTTGATTAAGAAGTTGGAGTTGGAATATGTCAAATAGTAGAGGAAAAAGATTTAATAATATTTTAGAAAAAATTGATAAAAGTACACTCCATACAGTTGAAGATGGCACTAATTTAGTAAAAGAGCTAGCAAGTGCAAAATTTGATGAGAGTGTAGAGATTGCTTTGAGACTTGGTGTTGATCCAAGACATGCTGATCAGATGGTAAGAGGTGCTGTAGTTTTACCAAATGGTACAGGCAAAACTGTAAGAGTTGCAGTATTTGCAAAAGATGCAAAAGCTGATGAGGCAAAAGCAGCTGGAGCTGATATTGTAGGAGCTGAGGATTTAGTCCAAGAGATTCAAAATGGTAATATTAACTTTGATCTTGTAATAGCTACTCCTGATATGATGGCATCAGTTGGTAAGGTTGGTAGAATACTAGGCCCAAAAGGTCTAATGCCAAACCCAAAAACTGGAACTGTTACTATGGATGTTACAAAAGCTGTAGAGAATGCTAAAGGCGGTCAAGTAAATTATAGAGTTGACAAAAAGGGAAATATTCACGCTGCAGTTGGCAAAGTATCATTTGAAGTAGATAAACTAAAAGAGAATATTGTAGAGTTTGTAAAAGCAATAAACAAAAGCAAACCCTCAACTTCAAAAGGTAAATATATAAAAAATGCTGCAATCTCTTTGACTATGAGCCCTTCAGTGAAATTAGATACACAAGAGTTGATGGATATCAAATAGGACAAAATAGGCATTTTATCTTAGACTTGAGACTATAGGAGGCTTTTTAAAGCCTTAAATTTCCTATATAGGTCAAAGTCGGAAAGGAGGATAAGTGACAAAAGCCCAAAAAGCAGAAGTTATTAGCTTTCTGACTGAAGAATTTAAAGCATCTAATGCTCTTGTAGTCTGTGACTACAAGGGAATGAATGTAAAAGGGATAGAATCTCTTAGAGTGAAATCAAAAGATGCCCAATCTAAAGTTCAGGTTGTTAAAAATACATTAGGAATGATAGCGTTAAAAAACGCTGGTATTGAAAGCATTGAGCTTAAAGATACAAATATAGTCATATGGGGCGAAGATCAAGTTGTACTTTCAAAATTTGTTGTAGATTTTGCTAAAAGTAATGACTTCTTCAAGCTAAAATGTGGTTATATGGATGGAGCTTGTGTTGATGTTGCACAAATAGATGCAATCTCAAAACTACCAAGCAGAGAAGAGCTAATTGGAATGCTACTTTCTGTCTGGTCTGCACCAGCTAGAAATATGGCATCTGTATTGCAGGCACCTTTGAGATATATGGTTACTGCTCTTGATAATTATAAAAATATAAAATAAAAAAAAATACAAATAGGAGTATATTATGGCAATTACAAAAGAGGAACTATTAGATCATATAGCAAATATGTCTGTTTTGGAACTTTCAGAGTTAGTTAAAGATTTTGAAGAGAAGTTTGGTGTATCAGCTGCTCCAGCTGTTGCTGTAGGTGCTGCACCTGCTGCTAGTGGAGGTGAAGCTGCTGCTGAAGAGAAAACTGAGTTTGATGTTATACTAACAGGTGCTGGTGAGAAGAAAATTAATGTTATCAAAGCTGTTAGAGAGTTAACAGGTCTTGGGCTAAAAGAGGCTAAAGAGGCAGTTGAGGGAACTCCAACAACAATAAAAGAGGGTGTAAGCAAAGCTGATGCAGAAGCTGTTAAGGCTAAACTAGTTGAAGCTGGTGCTTCTGTAGAGGTGAAATAGTTATATCTATACTCTGTTTTTTAGTTTAAATTCAAGAAGATGTTATATCTTCTTGAATTTTATATATTAGATCTTATCTCAAAGGGCTTTTGATATGAGCTCTAATATCTTCAAATTCTACAATGAGGTTACAATATGCCAACAGCTTTAAAATCAGGAAATAGACTGAGAGTTGACTTTACTAAAATTCCACAAAATATACCTGTCCCCAACCTGTTGCAACTGCAAAGAAACAGTTATGATACATTTTTAATGTCTAAAGATAGTGCGATTGAGAGTGGTATTGAGAAGGTCTTTAGATCTGTATTTCCAATACATGATGCACAAAATAGATTGAGTTTAGAGTATGTAGGTTGCGAATATGGAAAACCTAAATATACTGTAAGAGAGGCAATGGAGAGAGGTTTAACATACTCTGTTCCTTTAAAAATAAAGATAAGACTTATCTTGTGGGATAAAGATGAAAAAAGTGGTGAAAAACTAGGTGTAAAAGATATAAAAGAGCAATCTATTTTCATCCGTGAAATCCCACTAATGACGGAGAGAACATCTTTTATTATAAATGGTGTTGAGAGAGTTGTGGTAAACCAGCTACATAGAAGCCCTGGTGTTATTTTCAAAGAGGAAGAATCAGCTACAGCTTCAAATAAGCTAGTCTATACTGGGCAAATTATTCCAGATCGTGGTTCATGGCTCTATTTTGAGTATGACGCAAAAGATATATTGTATGTAAGAATCAACAAAAGAAGAAAAGTCCCTGTTACTATTCTTTTTAGAGCACTAGGATATAGCAAACAAGATATTTTAAAAATTTTCTATCCAATTGAGAAGATCAAATGTGAAAATGGAAAATATCTAGTAGCGTTTCATCCTGATGACTATATTGGTAGAGTTGATTTTGATTTAAAAGATAAAGATGGTAATTTAATTATTGCCGCTGGAAAGAGATTGACAGCTAAGAAAGCAAAATCACTAATTCAAGATGGAGTTAATTGGATAGAGTATCCACTTGAGATTCTTTTTGATAGATATCTTGCATCTCCTGTATGTGATCCTGAAAGTGGTGAGGTGATTTTAGACACTCTTACTCAATTTGATGAGTCAAAACTAAAAAAACTAAACGAGTTGGGAATAGTTGAGTTTGAGATTGCAAATGACCTCTATAGTGGATTAGACAACTCTATTATAAACTCATTTATAGCAGATACTGAATCTTTAAAGATACTAAAGCAGACAGAGAAGATTGAAGATGAAAATGATCTTGCTGCTATTAGGGTGTATAAGGTTATGAGACCTGGTGAGCCTGTTACAAAAGATGCTGCTAAATCTTTTGTTCAACAGCTATTTTTTGATCCAGAAAGATATGATCTTACCAAAGTTGGTAGGATGAAGATGAATCATAAATTAGGTCTAAATGTGCCAGAGTATATAACTGTTCTAACTTATGAAGATGTTATAAAATCTGTAAAATACCTAATAAAAGTCAAAAATGGTCAAGGTCACATAGATGATAGAGACCATCTTGGCAATAGAAGAATAAGAGCTATTGGTGAGTTGCTTGCAAATGAGCTACACACTGGGCTTGTAAAGATGCAAAAAGCAATCAGAGATAAGCTAACTACTCTAAGTGGAGCATTAGAAGAGCTAATGCCTCATGATCTTATAAATGCCAAAATGATTACAAGCACTATTTTGGAGTTTTTTACAGGTGGGCAGCTATCTCAGTTTATGGATCAGACAAATCCACTCTCAGAAGTTACTCATAAAAGAAGACTTAGTGCACTAGGTGAGGGCGGTCTTGTAAAAGAGAGAGCAGGCTTTGAGGTAAGAGATGTTCACCCAACTCACTATGGAAGAATATGTCCTATTGAGACTCCAGAGGGTCAAAATATTGGTCTAATCAACACTCTTTCAACATTTGCAAAAGTTAATGACTTAGGTTTCATAGAAGCCCCTTACAAGAAGGTTATTGATGGAAAAGTTACAGATGAGATAGTCTATCTTACTGCAACTCAAGAGGAGGGATTAGTTATCGCTCCAGCTTCTACAAAGCTTAGTGGTAGTAGAGAGATTATTGAAGATCTTATTGAGACTAGATTAGATGGTGAGATTCTTCTTCTTGAGCGATCAAAAGTAAATCTTATTGACCTAAGCCCTAGGATGGTTGTTGGTGTGGCGGCTTCTTTGATTCCTTTTCTTGAGCATGATGATGCAAATAGAGCCTTGATGGGTTCAAACATGCAAAGACAATCCGTGCCAATCATGATGCCAACAGCACCAATAGTAGGTACTGGTATGGAGAAGATTGTCTCTAGAGATGCATGGGTTGCTATAAAGGCTGATAGAGCTGGAATTGTTGAAAAGATTGATGCAAAAAATATCTATATTTTAGGTGAAGATGAAGATGGTGCATTTATTGATCACTACTCTTTACAAAAGAATCTAAGAACAAACCAAAATACATCTTTTTCTCAAACTCCAATAGTACATGAGGGTGAGAAAATAGACAAGGGTCAAATTATTGCTGATGGTCCAAATATGGATAGAGGCGAACTAGCACTTGGCAAGAATATCCTTGTAGCTTTTATGCCATGGAACGGTTATAACTTTGAGGATGCTATAGTTGTTAGTGAAAAGCTTATAAGAGATGATGTTTTTACATCTGTTCATGTATATGAGAAAGAGCTTGAAGCAAGAGAGCTAAAGCATGGAGTTGAAGAGATAACTCGTGATATTCCAAATGTCAGAGAAGAGGAACTAGCTCACTTAGATGAGAGTGGAATAATAAAAGTTGGTACTTATGTAAATGGTGGGATGATAATAGTAGGTAAAGTTTCACCAAAAGGTGAGGTTAAGCCAACTCCTGAAGAGAGACTGCTTAGAGCTATTTTTGGTGAAAAAGCTGGTCATGTGGTAAATAAATCACTATATTGTCCCCCATCTATGGAAGGTGTAGTAATAGATGTAAAGATATTTACCAAAAAAGGTTATGAGAGAGATTCTAGAGCAACTAGTGCATATGAAGAGGAGAAGGGAAGACTTGATTTAGAGCATCATGATAAGCTAGTGATGCTTGATCGTGAAGAGATGCTAAAACTTGTAACTATCCTCTCTAGAGAAGAGTTAAAAAGTGATACTACTATTGGCGAGGTTGAATACAAAAAAGGTAGCAAAATACCAAAAGATGTGATTCAAACTGTAAATAGATTTGCATTAAATTCGCTTCTTAAATCTTATAGCAAAGAGATACAAGCAAATTATGAGAAGACGAAACAGCACTTTTTGGATCAAAAGAAGAGTCTAAGTGAAGAGCATGAAGAGAAGCTCTCAATCCTAGAAAAAGATGACATTCTTCCAAGCGGAGTTGTGAAGCTTGTTAAGATCTATGTAGCCACAAAAAGAAAACTAAAAGTTGGCGATAAGATGGCAGGACGACATGGAAATAAAGGTATTATCTCAAATATTGTACCAGAAGTTGATATGCCATATATGGAGAGTGGAGATAGTGTTGAGATAGTCTTAAATCCTCTAGGTGTTCCATCTCGTATGAATATTGGACAGATTCTTGAAGTACATCTTGGTTTTATTGGTAAGAGATTGGGTACTCAAATAGAGAGTCTACTTGAAGAGAAAAAGGGAGAGTGGATTAGCTCTCTTAGAAACAAGATGATTGAGATAGCTACAGTTTCAAATATGGAAAAAGTTGCTGAATTCTTAGAATCATTGAGCGATGATGAGTTGATAAAATATGCAAAAGATTGGAGCAATGGCGTCAAATTTGCAACTCCTGTTTTTGAGGGTGTAAATGATGATGAATTTGCAAAGCTTTTTGAATTGGCAAAAATTGATACTGATGGTAAAACAGAACTAAGAGATGGTAGAACTGGCGATAAGATGACAGAGCGTGTAAATGTTGGATATATGTATATGCTAAAACTTCACCATCTAGTAGATGAAAAAGTTCATGCAAGAAGTACTGGTCCTTACTCTCTTGTCACACAACAACCAGTTGGTGGTAAAGCTCTTTTTGGTGGTCAAAGATTTGGTGAGATGGAGGTGTGGGCACTAGAGGCTTATGGTGCTGCTCATACACTAAAAGAGATGCTCACAATAAAATCTGATGATGTAGAGGGAAGAGTAAAAGCTTATAAGGCTATCACAAAAGGTGAAAATGCTCATGAGACAGAGATTCCTGAGACATTTTATGTTCTAACAAAAGAGCTACAATCTTTAGCTCTTGATGTGGCAATATTCAACAATAGTGAAAATGGCGAATTAGAAGAGGTGATAGTTACTGAGGAGAATAGACCTAGTGATTTTAATGCTTTTAGATTGATGCTAGCTAGTCCAGAAAAAGTGCTTTCATGGTCACATGGTGAGGTAAAAAAGCCTGAAACTATAAACTATAGAACCCTGAAGCCTGAAAGAGATGGTCTATTTTGTGCCAAAATCTTTGGACCTGTTAGGGATTATGAGTGTCTTTGTGGTAAATATAAAAAGATGAGATACAAAGGTGTAGTTTGTGAGAAGTGTGGAGTTGAGGTCACTTCAAGCAAAGTTAGAAGAAGCAGGATGGGGCATATTGATCTTGTAGCACCTGTAGCTCATATATGGTATGTAAACTCACTTCCAAGTAGAATAGGTACGCTCTTAGGCGTGAAGATGAAGGATTTGGAGCGCGTACTATATTATGAAGCATATATAGTAAAGATTCCAGGTGATGCATTTTATGACAATGAAAACACAAAAGCTGTAATGAAATATGATGTTTTAAATGAGGAGCAATACCAATCACTAAAACATAGATTTGAGCACACAGGTTTTGTAGCTCAAATGGGTGGAGAGGCTGTTAGAGAGCTTTTGGAGGATATCGACTTAGTTGATCTTCTAGGAACTCTTAGAGAGATGATTGGCTCTACAAATTCTGAAGCTAAAAAGAAGACAATTGTTAAGAGATTAAAAGTTGTGGAGAGCTTTATAAATTCTGGAAATAGACCTGAGTGGATGATGTTAACAGTTCTTCCTGTCCTGCCTCCTGACCTTAGGCCTCTTGTGGCACTTGATGGGGGTAAATTTGCAGTAAGTGATGTAAATGATTTATATAGAAGGGTTATCAACAGAAATCAGAGACTAAAGAGATTGGTCGAGCTAGATGCACCTGAGATTATTGTAAGAAATGAAAAAAGAATGCTTCAAGAATCTGTAGATGCACTATTTGATAATGGAAGAAATGCAAATGCAGTAAAAGGTGCTAACAAAAGACCTCTAAAATCTCTATCTGAGATTATTAAAGGTAAACAGGGAAGATTTAGACAAAATCTTCTTGGTAAAAGAGTTGACTTCTCTGGAAGAAGTGTTATTGTTGTAGGACCAAATCTGAAGATGGATCAGTGTGGACTACCAAAAAATATGGCTCTAGAGCTTTTCAAACCACATCTTTTGGCAAAACTTGAAGAGAAGGGTTATGCAACAACTCTAAAGCAGGCTAAAAAGATGATAGATGCAAAAACAAATGAGGTTTGGGAATCCCTACAAGAGATTGTTGAGGGCTACCCAGTGCTATTAAATAGAGCACCAACACTTCATAAGCAATCTATTCAAGCTTTTCATCCAAAGCTAATAGATGGTAAAGCAATCCAGCTACATCCACTTGTATGTTCAGCTTTTAATGCTGACTTTGATGGGGATCAGATGGCTGTGCATATTCCATTATCTCAAGAGGCTATTGCTGAGTGTAAGATTTTGATGTTAAGCCCTATGAATATTCTACTTCCAGCAAGTGGTAAGGCTGTAGCAGTTCCTACACAAGATATGGTTTTAGGACTCTATTATCTTTCTCTAATCAAAGAGAATACAAAGGGTGAGCATAAACTATTTGGCTCTATTGAGGAGGCAGTGGTTGCTTATGAGATGGGAGTGGTTGATTTAAATGCAAAAATCAGATCAGTAGATGAGGGGAGAATCATCTCTACTACTGTAGGAAGATTGATTATGAAATCAATCCTACCTGATTTTGTACCTTCTATATATTGGAATAAGATTTTAAAGAAAAAAGATATTGGTGCAGTTATTGATTATGTTTACAAACATGCTGGAGTAGGGCAGACTGCAACATTTTTGGATAATCTAAAAAATCTAGGTTTCAAACATGCAACTATGGCAGGTATCTCTATATCTATTGATGATATTAAAGTTCCAGATAGTAAAAAGAGATATATAGATGAGGCAAAAAAGAAGGTAAAAGAGATTCAGGTTCAGTTTTCTGCAGGTCTTTTAACTGAGCAAGAGAGATATAATAAGATTATAGATGTTTGGACAGATACAAACAACACTCTAGCAGCTGAGATGATGACGCTAACTCAAAGTGATAAAAATGGGTTTAACTCTATCTATATGATGGCAGATTCTGGTGCTAGAGGTAGTGCCGCTCAAATTAGACAGCTCTCTGCGATGAGAGGATTGATGGCAAAACCTGATGGTACGATTATTGAGACGCCAATTATCTCAAACTTTAAAGAAGGCTTGAATGTTCTAGAGTACTTTATCTCAACCCATGGTGCTAGAAAAGGTCTTGCAGATACAGCCTTAAAGACTGCAAATGCTGGGTATTTGACAAGAAAACTTATAGATGTTTCACAAAATGTAAAAGTTGTTACAGATGATTGTGGTACACATGAGGGCGTGGAGATTACAGAGATAAATGTCTCAGGTGAACTAATAGAATCCCTTGAAGAGAGAATCTTAGGTAGAGGTATTGCAGAGGATATAATCGATCCAATCACTAATGAGAGTCTTATAAGTGAGGGAGCAATAATTGATGAAGAGATGGCTAGGCTTGTAGTTGAAGCTGGCGTAAAATCAGTAACTATTAGAACTCCTGTAACTTGTAAAGCAGAGAAGGGTGTTTGTGCTAAGTGTTATGGAATAAATCTAGGCGAGGGCAAAATAGTCAAAAATGGAGAAGCTGTAGGTGTTGTAGCTGCACAATCTATTGGTGAGCCAGGAACTCAGCTAACTTTGAGAACATTCCATGTTGGTGGAACTGCTTCAAGAACACAAGAGGAGAGATCTATTATTGCTGAGAAAGAGGGCTTTATTAGATACTATAACCTCAAAACATACCGTTCAAAAGATGGAAGAATCATCACTGCAAATAGAAGAAATGCAGCTGTGTTGTTGGTTGAACCAAAAGTAAAAGCCCCTTTTGATGGTGAGTTGCACATTGAGACAGTTCATGATGAAGTGGTTCTTACAATCAAATCAGATAGTGAAGTGGCTAGATTTTCTTTGAGAAAATCAGATGTTGCAAAACCAAATGAGCTAGCTGGAGTTAGTGGTAAGATAGAGGGTAAAATGTATCTTCCTTATGAAAATGGAACATTTGTGAAGTGTCTTGATTCTGTTGTTGAGATCATCAAAGATGGCTGGAATGTTCCAAATAGGATTCCTTATGCTTCTGATCTTAGAGTTGATGATGGAGAGCCGGTCACACAAAAGATATTGGCAAAAGAGAGAGGAACTATTAAGTTTTTTATGCTTAGAGGCGACCATCTTGAAAGATTTCATGAGATAAAAAAAGGTGACCCTGTACATGAAAAAGGGATATTTGCTGTTATCGCTGATGATTATGAGAGAGAAGCGATTAGACACTATATAGCTAGAGGATCTATTATAAATGTAGATGACAATCAAGTGGTTGAAAATGATACGGTGTTAGCAGTTCCAGAGAATAAAGAGCATACTATTATTGCTGAGTGGGATCCATATTCAAACCCAATAGTTGCAGAATCTTTTGGTATTGTAAAGTTTGAGGATTTAATACCTGGAACTACAATAACAGAGCAAGTTGATGATCTAACAGGACAGACAAGATTGATGGTAAATGAGTATATTCCAAGTGGATTTAAGCCTGCAATTGTTCTTGATAGTCCTGAGCATGGAAGTTTGAGATATCTACTTGAGCCAAAAACGGCTATATATACTCAAGATGGACAAGAGGTTGCATTAGCAGATATTTTGGCAAAAACTCCAAAAGCTGTAGCAAAATCTAGAGATATTACAGGTGGTCTTCCAAGAGTTTCTGAGCTTTTTGAAGCTAGGAGACCAAAAGATCCAGCAATACTTTCAGAGATTGATGGGGTTGTGAGTTTTGGTAAGCCACTAAGAGGAAAAGAGAGAATTGTTATAACCTCAGAAGATGGAACTATTGTTGAGTATCTAGTAGATAAAAATAAGAGAATACTAGTTCACAACGGCGAGTTTGTGCATGCTGGTGAAAAGATAAGTGATGGAATCGCATCATCTCATGATATTCTTAGAATCTTAGGTGAGAAGGCTTTGCATCATTATATCGTGAGTGAAGTTCAGCAAGTCTATAGAAGACAGGGTGTTTCAATAGCTGATAAGCATATAGAGGTTATTGTATCTCAAATGCTAAGACAGGTAAAAATCGTAGATAGCGGTAATACTAAGTTTATTATCGGTGATATGGTTAGTAGGAGAAACTTCAAAGAGGAGAATGAGAGGATTATAAATATGGGAGGAGAACCTGCTATTGCTGAGCCAATTCTACTTGGTATCACAAGAGCTGCTGTTGGTTCAGATTCTATTATTTCTGCCGCATCATTTCAAGAGACAACAAAAGTTTTAACTGAAGCTGCAATTGCTGCTAAGTTTGATAAATTAGAAGACCTAAAAGAGAATGTCGTCTTAGGTAGAATGATCCCAGTTGGTACTGGAATCTATAGAGATAGCAAAATTAGACTAAAAGAATTAGATGGAGATGAAAAAGTATCTTAAGAGGCTCTTAAGTTAAGTAAATTAAAAGCTTTTTTTAAGTAAAATTCGCTCCACATTTTTAAAAATTAAAATTTTATAAAAGGATTTGAAAAGTGCCAACAATTAATCAACTGATTAGAAAAGAGAGAAAAAAGGTTATTAAAAAATCTAAATCTCCTGCCTTAGTCTCGTGCCCTCAAAGAAGAGGGGTTTGCACAAGAGTTTACACTACAACACCAAAAAAACCAAACTCGGCTTTGAGAAAAGTTGCTAAAGTTAGGTTGACAAGTGGTTTTGAAGTTATTAGCTACATACCAGGTGAGGGACACAATCTTCAAGAGCACTCTATTGTTCTTATAAGAGGGGGAAGAGTAAAAGACCTTCCAGGTGTTAAGTATCACATAGTTAGAGGTGCGCTAGATACTGCTGGAGTTCAAAAGAGAATGGTATCTAGATCAAAATATGGTGCAAAAAAGCCAAAAGATTCAAAATAGTCAAATAAGGATAAATTAAATGAGAAGAAGAAAAGCTCCGGTTAGACCAGTACTTGGAGATCCAATACACAACAATAAAGTTATCACAAAATTTGTAAATAAACTTATGTTTGGTGGCAAAAAGTCAACAGCTCAAAAGATCATATATGGTGCTTTTGAAAAGATTGAGAAGAAGAGTGAAGAGAAGGGCGTAGAGATTTTTGAGAAAGCTTTGGAAAATGTTAAGCCTTTAGTTGAGGTTAGAGCAAGAAGAGTTGGTGGTGCAACTTATCAAGTCCCAGTAGAGGTTAGAATCACTAGACAACAATCTCTATCTATTAGATGGTTGATTGATGCTGCTAGAAAAAGAAATGAGAGAACAATGGTTGATAGATTGGCAAATGAGCTTCTAGATGCTGCCTCTGAGAAGGGATTGGCTTTTAAGAAAAAAGAGGACACACACAAGATGGCTGAAGCCAATAAAGCATTTGCTCACTATAGATGGTAATCTAAATTGAAATAAACTAGAGCAAATATAGCTCTAGTTGTAATAATTTTAGAATATTATAAACAACTTCTTTTGACTTACTAATTTTAAATTAACGAGGTAGATTATGGCAAGAAAAACTCCACTAAATAAGATAAGAAATATAGGTATTGCAGCTCATATTGATGCTGGTAAGACAACAACTACAGAGAGAATCCTCTTCTATACAGGTGTATCTCACAAAATTGGTGAGGTTCATGATGGTGCTGCAACTATGGACTGGATGGAACAAGAGAAAGAGAGAGGTATTACTATTACTTCTGCTGCGACTACTTGCTATTGGGGAGATACGCAGATAAATATTATTGACACACCAGGGCATGTTGATTTTACTATCGAAGTTGAACGATCAATGAGAGTTCTTGATGGAGCTGTTGCTGTGTTTTGTTCAGTTGGAGGTGTTCAGCCACAATCTGAGACTGTCTGGAGACAGGCAAATAAATATGGTGTTCCTAGGATTATTTTTGTAAATAAGATGGATAGAATCGGAGCAAACTTCTATAATGTAGAATCTCAAGTTGCAGAGAGACTAAAAGCTAGACCAGTTCCTATTCAGATACCTGTTGGCGCAGAAGATGATTTTGTGGGTGTTGTTGATCTTGTAACTATGAAAGCAATGATTTGGAACAACGAAGCTATGGGTGCAAAATATGAAATAGAAGAGATTCCAGCTGATCTTGTAGAAAAAGCAAATGAGTATAGAGAGAAGATGATTGAAGCTGCTGCTGAGATGGATGATGAGCTTATGGAGAAGTATCTTGGTGGAGAAGATCTTAGCGAAGAGGAGATTTTAAAGGGTCTAAAAAAAGGTTGCCTAGCCCTAGAGATTGTACCTATGATATGTGGGACAGCTTTTAAAAATAAAGGTGTTCAAACTCTTCTTGATGCAGTAATTAGCCTACTTCCAAATCCTACAGAGGTTGTGGATATTAGAGGAACTGATATAAATGATCCTGATAAAGAGATAATAGTAAAATCAAATGATAATGGAAGCTTTGCAGCTCTAGCGTTTAAAATTATGACAGACCCATTTGTTGGTCAGCTAACTTTTGCAAGAGTATATAGAGGCTCACTAGAATCTGGTAGTTATGTATTAAACTCAACAAAAGGTAAAAAAGAGAGAGTTGGAAGACTTCTTAAGATGCACTCAAACAAAAGAGAAGAGATAAAAACACTTTATGCTGGAGAGATAGGCGCAATTGTTGGATTGAAAGATACTCTAACTGGCGATACACTATGCAGCGAAAAAGATCCTGTAATTTTAGAGAGAATGGAGTTCCCAGATCCAGTTATCTCTATTGCAGTTGAGCCAAAAACAAAAGCTGATCAAGAGAAGATGTCTTTAGCTCTAGGAAAGCTTGCTGAAGAGGATCCTAGCTTTAGAGTTAGTACAGATGAGGAATCTGGACAGACTATTATCGCTGGTATGGGTGAGCTACACTTAGAGATTATTGTAGATAGACTAAAAAGAGAGTTCAAAGTAGAGGCTGAAATTGGTCAACCACAAGTTGCATTTAGAGAGACTGTAAGAAAACAAGTAGAGCAAGAGCACAAATATGCAAAACAATCTGGTGGTAGAGGTCAATTTGGACATGTTTATATTAGACTTATTCCAAGAGAACCAGGTGAGGGCTATAGCTTTGTATCTAAAATCAGTGGTGGTTCTATACCAAAAGAGTATATTCCAGCAGTTGATAAGGGTATCCAAGAGGCTTTACAAAATGGTATTTTAGCTGGTTATCCAGTTGTTGATTTTGGTATTGAGCTTTATGATGGTAGTTACCATGAGGTTGACTCTTCAGAGATGGCGTTTAAAATAGCTGGTTCTATGGCTTTTAAAGAGGCGGCAGCAAAAGCAAACCCTGTAATACTAGAGCCAATGATGAAGGTTGAAGTTGAAGTGCCTGAGGACTATATGGGCGATGTTATTGGAGATTTAAATAGAAGAAGAGGCCAAGTAAACTCTATGGGCGATAGGGGCGGTGTTAAAGTAATAAACTCACATGTCCCACTATCTGAGATGTTTGGTTACTCTACAGATCTTAGATCTATGACACAAGGTAGAGGAACATACTCTATGGAGTTTGATCACTATGGTGAAGTTCCAAACAATATAGCAAAAGAGATTATGGAGAAGAGAAAAGGTTAAAACCTCTCTCTTTTTTCACCACTATCTAAACCCAACTTTTTAAATAGACTATACTCCTCATTAAACCTAATTTGTCAATAATTTGTCAATAAAATATCATGCTAAAATTTATAATTTACAAATAAAATTTGCTTACTATAAAAAGGTTGGGTGATTATGAATGTAAAAAAATCTGTAAAACTAAGCTTTATTGTTATTACTATACTTGTTGTTTTAATTTTTGCTATCAATAATATTATTTTATATGAGGTCAGAGAGAACAATACTCTCAAGGATAAAATTGCTCTACTTATAGAAATGCAAGGAAATATGAACAGGCTTGTAAAAAAAGTCATGGAAACTGAAGATAAAAATGAACTTGTTAGCTTAGAGAAGAGTTTTCATGATTATGAGTTGGAGTTTGAGAGAGTAAAAGATGAATTAACAAAAAAGAGCAGAGATGATATTTTAGATATTTTTGCAGAAGATATCCATAAAAACAGTGCAATACAGGAAAAAATAACCACACTTTCTAAAAATGAGAAAGATATCGAGATAGCTTTTGAGAAGATACTTGACACACAAGCTCAAAAAATTGAGTATGTAGCTCTTTTTGAGCGTGAATATCCAAATGAGAGTTTGGTGAGAAACTCTATCAACGATAAGGTGATGGAATACAACGATATAGATATACTTGAGATATTTAGCAATGTGAGATACTATAGCAAAGAGATGCTCTTCCAGCATAAAAATATCGAGTATTACAACAAGTGGATAGATAAAATAGATGAACTAAATAAGATTTTTGATATTCCTGAGTTGGATAAATATAGAGAGATAAGTAAGCAAATAGGTGGGTATATTTTAGAGATAGAGAGACTTATAGCACTAGAAAATGAGCTTGCTTATGAGATTGAGAACATAACAACTTCAAGTAGAGAGCTTGGTTTTGAGATGAAAAAGGATATCGAGAATCTTTCAGAAGAGTTTATTGATAGCAACTACTTTATAATAATTGCAATTTTGAGTATTACTATACTTATTGTTCTTTTTTTAAGCCATATTGTAAATAGATTTGTCTCTATGAGTGTTGATCATATTGAAAAAGAGGTGCAAAATGGCTTAGTTGAGATAAATAAGCTTAACACTGAGCTTGAAGATACCCAAAGAGAGGTGGTT
Source organism: Campylobacterales bacterium (assembly GCA_011390245.1). Lineage (GTDB taxonomy): Bacteria > Campylobacterota > Campylobacteria > Campylobacterales > JAABSR01 > JAABSR01. The sequence goes on along the minus strand of JAABSR010000008.1, from coordinate 3,462 downwards.
TTCACTATGGGTGCAATTGGTGAAAGCAGGTCAAAAGAGACGGGGAATCATGTCAAAAGAGTTGCAAAATACTCTGAAATATTGGCACTTCACTATGGACTATCAAAAAAGGAGGCTGATTTGTTAAAACAAGCAAGCCCAATGCATGATATAGGTAAGGTTGCAATCCCCGATGCGATACTCAATAAGCCTGGTATTTTTGATGAAGATGAGAGAGAGATAATGAAAAAGCATGCCAAAATTGGTTATGACATGTTGTGCCACTCAAATAGACCTCTGCTAAAAACTGCAGCTATTGTAGCACTAGAACATCATGAAAAGTGGGATGGTAGTGGATATCCAAAAGGAGTAAGTGGCGAAGATATTCATATATATGGGAGAATCACAGCTCTAGCAGATGTGTTTGATGCACTAGGGAGCGATAGATGCTACAAAAAAGCGTGGAGTGATGAGAGAATCTTTAAACTTTTTGCAGAGGAGAGAGGCAAGCATTTTGATCCAAAGCTAGTAGATATCTTTTTTGATAATTTAAGTGATTTTTTAAGAGTTAGGGAAGAGTTCAGGGATTAAGATATCTGAACTCTTCTATCTTGACTATTCACTGATAATTTTAAGTAAAACTCTCATGTTGGCTTTTGCTGCTTTTGAGCGAAAATTATTTGGATTGACCTCGTGTATGGCAGGTTTTGTATCTCCATATCCGATAGTGGAGATTTTTTCTACATGGATAAGCTTCTCTTTGACTAGATAATCTCTAACAGATTGTGCTCTTCTTTCACTTAAAGCTTGGTTGTACTCTTTTGTGCCAATCTCAGATGCGTATCCTTCTATGAGTATTTTAGTATTAGGATCTTTATTTAGTAGTGCGACATTTCTTTTAAGTGCGCTTTTTGCCTCTTTGCGAAGTGTAGATTTGTCAAACTCAAAATGTATATCTTCAAACACAAGAGCAACTGTTTTTTCTTGTACTACGATCTCTTTTATCTTCTCCTCAACCTTTGGTGCATCTACAACAACAAGCACCTCCTCTTTTTTTGGAGCAGAAGTGATCATCTCCTCCTCTTTTGGAGTATAAGCCTCCTCTTTTGTTCCGCCAAATCTGTAAGTAAGACCAACTGAGAAAAGATCTATATCACCATCATTACCTACTGCATCGTTGATTCTGTAGCGTTCTGCCTCTATGCGAACTCCTAATGTGTCACTCAAAGCATATTGTAGTCCAGCTCCAAACTTATAGTTTAAATCTCTCACATTTGGATTATAATCTATGAAATAGAAATCTCCAGTTGTGTTAAAAGTGTCTCTAGTTTCTGCATAATTTGCTCCTACTCTACCAAAAGCTGAAAAGTTTTCTGTGATAGGCAAGATAGCAACTGCATCTAGATTTACACCCATGATTTTGATATTGCCATTTACTGTTCCTGTTGGCGTAGATAGAACATAATCAAACTTTCCTAGATTAAAATAACCACTCTCTAGAGCAAAATATCTATTAAATTGATAACCTCCAAAAAGCTTGTAACCAAGATCATTCTCTTCATCAGTGTATGAGTAGTTGGTCAAGTTTTGAGTGATTTTCTGTTCATCTACATTTGCAGTTGAAATACCAATATTTCCACCCAAATACCAGCCTGAACTATGATAATCGCTTTGAGCCATCAATGGGCTAACAAAGGTAGCCAACAATAAAAAACTAGCTGATTTAGCAGCTCTTATAATCATAAATTTCATTTTTTCCCCTATTAAAATATTAAAATTTCTTGCTAAATATTGCAAAATAGCAGCTCTCTTTTTCTATCTCAATACAAACCCTCAGAGATAATCCCTCAGGCTTGTACTGTTGTATATACTTTTTTACTGACATGTTGCAGGAGCATCTGCATGTCCAGGTACTGAAACATGGTTAGAATCAAAGACAAATGCACCATCTGTAAATGCACCTGCAAACAATCTACCGCATGAACTTGAACCAGTTACCATTGTGATATCTCTGTATGCAAATATATTTCCATTCCATTCAGTAGCTGTTTGGAGTGTTGCATCAGATCCCGCTTGCCAATAGACATTGGATGCTTTCGCACCACCTGCTAGTAGTATTCTAGTATTAGGCATTGAGCCAACAGTTGAAGATGATTGGAAAACAAAGGTAGCATCTGGGTCGCCTTGTGCATCAAGAGTTAAATCACCTGTTATTAGAATAGAGGTGATTGATTTGTACACACCTGTAAAAAATAGATTATCTCCCTCAACAAGTGGGTCTCCTATTGGAGCACCTAGTGTAGTTGGAGCTGCTATTGGAGTTCCTCCAGGCATATTTGCTGGAGTAATACTAAGATAAGCCGCTCTTAAATCATCTGTGATAGGTTGTGCAGTTGTTGTATCAGGATAGAGTGGTGTGATTACCTCTCCATTGATACTTGGAGCAAAACCATTGCAAAGACCAAAACCAGGACCATCAGCAAATACAATATCAACACCATTACATGTAGCTGTTGGATTTAGAACAACATTTCCATCTATTAGTGTATTGGGTGCAGTAGCAGTATTTGTTACACCAGCAGTTGAAGCGATTCCAAAAGTTGCAGCTCTTCCAAGTGCTACTAGTTGTGGTTGCACTTCTGGACTTGCTGTTACAAAAGTCCAATTGTAATCACTCACCATCGCATTGCTTGCTAAATCTTGTGCCGCAGTTGTGATGATAGCTGTATAGTTGGTATCTGGCGACAAATCATTAGTTGGTTTAAACGAACCAATCTGATTGATTACAGAGTAGGATACATTTCCATCCACATTAAGAGAGGTGTTTGTCTCTATTAGGGTAAAAGTTCCTGGCTCAACAATAGACAAGGCTTTCATCGCTTCGCTAAAAGTTGCAGTGACTATTTTTGTGATTGAGACATTCATATCCCCATCTAATGGACTAGTTGAGTTGACTTCAGGAGGCACTATATCAGGATTTATTCCTGTAGTAAATGTCCAATTGTAATCACTTGCAAGCCCAACTCCATCTGCACTTTTAGCACTAGTAGTGATAATAGCGGTATAGAGTGTCTCTGGGCTTAGATTAGAATCAGAACTAAGAGTGAGATCTACAACTCTATTTGCATACTCAATCAACACTGCTACTACATTTTCAGCAGGATCGCCTTTTGAAAGTCTAAAGTTAGCTAGGGTGATTGTTGATTCATTCATTGGTATGCTAAATTCAGCCACGATGTGTTTTATGTTGGTTGAGACATTGGTTTCATTGTTTTCAGGAGTTACCGCAACTGCTGTAGGGACAATGACCACTCCTGGACTTGCTGTTACAAAAGTCCAATTATAGTCACTCACCATAGCATTGCTTGCTAAATCTTGTGCTGCAGTTGTGATGATAGCTGTATAATTGGTATCTGGCGACAAATCATTAGTTGGTTTAAACGAACCAATCTGATTGATTACAGAGTAGGATACATTTCCATC
>JAABSR010000086.1 GCA_011390245.1 Campylobacterales bacterium | reverse complement strand
CTTTTTGTATCATCTCTCCAAATTTTCTCATGATATGCAATCTTTTTACTCTGATTAGATTCTCATCATACTCCAAATCAAAAAACTCAAAGTACTCCTCTGCATCTCTTATGTTGTAAAACTCTTTTAAATCTCCCATCATCTTCCCCTACGCAGCCATTGGCTTATGCTCAAAACACCCTTTTGGACATACTTTTGAGCACGCCATACAACCTAAACAGTTTAGATCATTGACTAGCTTCATAAATTTTCTATCATCTCCATCCTCATCCTCTTCCTCATCAAGAGTCATCACAGAAGATGGACACGCTTTGTAGCATCTGCCACAAGCTATACACTTATCTTTATCAAGGCTCATCACAAAATTTTGAACCCAATCTCCACCGCCTTTAGTTTTTGCCATCAAATTTGCCATCGACCTATCTCCTTAGTTTAGTGATTTGTATTTTTCATATTTTTTTAGAGCACTATCTAACATCTTTGCACCATCTTCTGAGAGTTTATCAAGACTTTTATAGCCAAATCTATGTGCATCTCTAAAAGTTTTATCAGCTAAAACAACACCACCACAAATCACAACAACTCGTCCAAAACCTTCATGGCTCATCTCCATGACAATATTTGCCATCTCACCACATTTTCGCTCAAAAGCTATAGCTAAAGCCTTGTATATTAGCTTTATTTCAGAGATTAGTACCTCATCAATATCTGCAATAATTGGTATCTCTTTTAGTTGCTCTTTTGTCTTGACATACTTTTTTTCCAAAAGCTCTTCATCGCTCAAATTGCTCCAGTTGCCAAACTGATCTAGTGCTCTTAGTTGTAAAATAAGCTCTCTTGTAAAATCATTTCTATTTAGCTCTATTGTCTTGCTCATTTTCAAACTCCCTCTTTTGCGATAATTCTTTTAATCCATGGCGGAGGATTACCATTTAGCATGACTACAAGCTCTTTTGCTGCATCTTCTATGCTTTTTGGCTCACTTATTTTAATAGGATGGATTTTATTATGTATCACTTTTGCTGCCGCAGTTGGTCCTATAGCTTCACAATATAGTATAGATACACCCTCTAGTGCATTTACTTTGCTCATGATTTTTTCTATTTCACCCTCTTTATCCTCTTGAGTTTTTACTATCTCAGAGAGTTCAAAGCCATCTTTGTTGATATCATATATAGCAAACTGTTTTGCCCAACCAAAATGCTCATTTATATTTTTCATATCTTTTGTTGCAAATGCTACTCTCATCACTTCTCCTTTTTTTCTGTTTTCTCCATCTCGAAGGATTTTTATCCTAAACACTGTGCTCCTCTTTTGATATCACATTTGCAATCTCTCTTAGAAAGTAGGTACTACCCTCATACAAAAGATCACTGCTTAGTGCATTCCCTACCTCTTCTAGATTTGGATAGCCTCTTATTACTATTATCTTTTTATGTCTATTTGCTATTCTATATCCATGAGAATTTGTAATTATTACATCTACATTTTTGCATGCTCTCTCCAAATCCTCCAAATCTCCCACTATCACCTCTTTTGCTACTACCTCTTTTAAAGCCTCACTTTTGGTAGGGGAAATTGCTATTTCTATCTCTCCACCAACTTCACTTATTGCTTTACTAAGTCCAACTAGTGCATCAGGCTCTAGAGCTAGTGCAAAGCTTTTTTTGCCTATTATGAAGTGAGAATCAAGCATCAAATCGCACAATCTGCTTCTCCATCTTTGGATTTTAGTGCTAGGCTTTATATTTTTATATCTTATTAGTCTCTCTACAAACTTATCACTAAAATCTAATCCATTTAGAGAATCCACATGCAAATGCTCTATAGCTCTATTTTTATCTACAAGCTTTTTTGCTGCTCTTTTCATGGATTGACCTATAGATATGACCACCTCACTACTGGCTAATTTTTTTATATCTTTTATATCTATACCACCGCTACTTATAGCTCCTTGTTTTTCACCCAAAAAACCATCTAGTGATTGTGATAGATCAGGGAGTGCTTTTACTATAAATCCAAAATCTGAGATAAAATCCTTAATCTTCTCCACCTCAAGAGGTGTGATGTTCACATTTGGCAAAATAGTAACAGTTGAGATCTCTATGTTTGACGCTGGCTCTACAAGTTGATCTATGATAGATTCTACAGCTTTTGCAAAACCACTCTCCAATCCCCCCTCATAATCAGGAGTATGCACATAAACACTCTCTATCTCTTTTACTTTTTTTAGCCCTTTTGAGGCAGCTTTTATATCATCACCCTTTGTCTCACTAAGACCAGTACTCAAAATCGCTATAAGTTTAGGCGTTGCTTTTTTTAAGATATTCTCTCCAGCCTCAATAATACTTCTATCTCCACCATCAAGGATAGCCGTAATATCAGTTACTGCTGTTGTTTGGATAGCTATTGGCTCACAAAAATGTCTAGTAAAAAAGACTTTTGTAAAAGAGGCACACCCTTGAGCACCATGCATCAAAGGCATAGTATCTTTAACTCCTAAAAATGCTAAAGTTGCTCCCATAGGTGCAGAGAGTTTTAGTGGGTTTACTTGTAGAGGTTTATTTACCGCACTCATAGCAGGCTCCCTTTTGAGTTTAGATTCTCCCAAGGTGCTACTTTAGAGACATTTTTAAATACTGGATTTTTTATTATTGCATTTAGATCTTTTGCAAAATTTACCAACCCATCATAACCACCATAACTAATCTTTTTCTCTTGATTGACATCAATAAAAGAGATCTTCTTCTTGATGGCTGTATATAGCGATCTTCCACCTGCTAGTAATATATCTACACCAAAATCACTCAAGATTTTTGCTTGCTCATTTGCGGGTGATTTCATCAAAATAGCATTCTCTCCAAGTGTCTCTTTGCATTTTTGTATATCATCCTCAGTACATTTTCTAATAGAAGTAGCTACGACTTCCATCTCTAAATCTTGAAGAGCTGAAGCTATAGACCATGATTTATTTCCACCAGTATTCAAAAGAGCTTTTTTGCCTGAGAGGTTTTTTATGTAAGGCTCAAGAGCTTTTTTTGTTTTTCTCTCCTCTCTATCACATAGCTCTTTTGCTCTTTTTATAAGATCCAAATCACCTAGTGCATTTGCAATACTCAAAATCGCATTTGTAGTATCTCTCAAACCATAAAAGCTCACAGATATATATGGAATCTCATACTTCTCTTCCATCTTTCTAACAAGCGAGATAAGAGCTTTAGCACAAACTATAACATTTAAATCCGCCCTATGAGCACCTCTTATTTTTGCAACTCTTCCATCTCCACTTAGTGTTGAGAGGACATTTATGCCTAGCTCTTCAAGTAGATGAGTGTATTGCCACATATCTCCAGTGACATTAAAATCCCCGATAAGATTTATATTGTATTTGCCTAAGTTTGCAGGCTCTTTTGTGCCAATTAGGGATTCTAATACATTCTCTCCAGCGATTCTGCTTCCTAGGTTTTTGCTACCAGTGAAACCAGGAGCAAATATTGGAACAATTGGAATATCATATTTTTTTTTGCTCTCTTTGCAGACACTCTCAACATCATCTCCAATAAGTGCAGTAACACAAGTGAAATAGACAAATATAGCTTCTGGTGAGTAGTGTTTATAGATATAATCTATTGATTCTGCAAGTTTTTTGTCGCCACCAAAAATAACATCATTTTCGCTAATATCAGTAGTAAATCCCATCTGGGTAAAATCAGTACCACTATAGCTAGTGAGTGTAGCTCTGCTCTCCCAAGACGCTCCAAGACATGTTATTGGCCCATGAACTAAATGTGCAGCATCTGCATAAGGGAAGAGGGCAATTTGAGCACCCTCAAAAGCACAACCACCAGTAGTGTTTCCAGGAGTTGGTTTGTTGCAACTACTACTTTTTGTAGAGGAGTGAGAACACGCTTTTTCATTCAAAAGCTCATCAATCTTACTGTGCTTAAGCATTTGTTTATCCTCCTCTTTTTATCTGATCAAATTCTACACTCAAAATTGTAAAATTTAATCAAATAAAATGTATAAAAATTATACATTTTTGTAAACTGTAGCGATTGCAGAATCTATCTACAGCCGCTACAGTAATAACCATCAATTAAGAATTAAATATAGAACTTATCTAACCAAGTCAAAGAAATAGTCAGTGCTAGCTATATCTTTTGTCTCATCATCTAGCTTGTCTAGGACTTTGTTTGTAATCCAAGTAAGTAGGTTTAGAGCACCTTTGTATCCAGAGATTGAGTATCTGTGCATATGATGTCTATCAAAAATTGGGAAACCAATTCTAATAAGAGGAATCTTAGTATCTCTCTCAAGCTCTTTTCCATAGCTATTTCCAATAAGGAAATCAACTGGCTCAGTAAATAGAATAGATCTCATGTGCCATAAATCTTTTCCAAGATAAATTTGAACACTATCTTTGATAGGAGAATCTTTTAAAAGCTCTCTTAAATCCTCTTCTAGACCCTCTTTTGGTGGGTTGTTGCAGAGTATATGTTTAGGCTCAGCTCCCATCTCAACAAGGAAACTAACCATACCTATTAGAAAATCAGGATCTCCATAGATTGCAAAAGTTTTTCCATGCATATATGGATATGAATCTTGCATAGCATCTACTAATCTTCCTCTCTCAATTTTTAGAGATTGAGGAACCTCTTTGCCTGAAAGTTTTGAAAGAGCCATAACATATTCATCAGTCCCTTTTAGGCCTATTGGATTTACTGTGATAGTCTCTTGTTTATACTTTTTACTAAAAGCCTTCATAGTTTTAGTAGTGCTATACTTTTGAAAAGATATAGTTGCCTTAGAGTTTGCACAATCTTTTACATCCTCTAGCTTTGTACCACCACTAAACATCTGATAGTTTCCAGCTGGTGTATCCCACTGAGCTGAATGATCACCTAGCATAATATAGTCGATTCCAAAAGCTTCAGCTATCTCTTTTTGCTCTCTTAGAGAACCAAGATATGTCTCAAAGCCTGGAACTAGATTTATTCTATCCTTCTTGTTCTCTTTGTTTACATCTGTTACATTTTGTGTGACTATTGCTTGAAGCATATTATCATAGCCAGTAATGTGACTTCCAACAAAGCTAGGCGTATGTGCATAAGATACTGGATAATCTCTAGGGATAGTTCCCTCTTCTCTAGCATTATCAACAAACGCATTTAAGTCATCACCGATTACTTCTGCCATACAAGTAGTGCTCACAGCAATCATATCTGGCTTATAGACTTCTTTGCAGTTTCCTAACCCATCTACCATGTTTTTTAGCCCACCAAAAACAGCAGCATCTTCTGTCATACTATCACTTACACAAGGAGTTGGCTCTTTGAAGTGTCTAGTGAAATATGATCTAAAATATGCAACACATCCATGAGATCCATGAACATAAGGCATAGTATTTTCAAAGCCCAATGCAACCATTACAGCTCCAAGTGGTTGGCATGCTTTTGCTGGATTTATAGTGATACAACTTCTTGCGAAGTTTTTCTCTCTGTACTCCCAGCTTTTTGTCCACTCAGCAATCTCATCAACCTTCTCTTTGCTAGGCATATTCTCAAATTGCTCTTTTTTGTTACTTAAAACTTCTTTATATTCTGGTCTCTGGAAAAGATCTTTTCCATTTACAATGCTTTCTATATCTTGCATTCTATATCCTTTTTGACCTACTAAAGTATCTGTGCTTTGCAGGTGAATTATTATTTATAAATCGCAAGTCAAACAGAGTTTGACTTTAGCTACGCTAACGCTGGGTTTTCTTAAAATCCTCTATTTACTCTTCCCAAGGAGCAGCAGTATGTGACCATACTGGAGAGTTGATAGCCATATCCATATCTTTTGCAAATATAGCAAAACCATCAAATCCATGATAAGGACCGCTATAATCCCATGAGTGCATCTGTCTAAATGGAAGACCCATTTTTTGGAAAACATACTTCTCTTTTACACCTGAAGCAACAAGATCTGGCTTTAATTTTTTCACGAAAGCTTCTAGTTCATACTCATTTACATCATCATAAATAAGAGTTGATCTTGAAATCTCCTCTTTTGTTCTTTGGTAGTCATCATCATGAGCAAACTCATACCCAGTACCAATAACTTCCATACCCAAATCTTCATAAGCCCCAATAACATGTCTAGGTCTAAGACCACCAACATAAAGCATTACTTTTTTGCCCTCTAGTCTAGGCTTATATTTTGCAATTACGCCATCAACCATAGCTTTGTATTTCTCTATAACCTTCTCAGCATTCTTCTCTATCTCTCCACCAAAATGTTTACCTATCTCTCTTAGAGATTCTATAGTTTTTGATGGTCCAAAGAAGTTATACTCAATCCAAGGAATCCCATACTCTTTTTCCATGTGTCTGCTAATATAGTTCATAGATCTATAGCAGTGTAGTAGGTTTAGTTTTGCTTTTGGTCCATTTATAACCTCTTGATAACTTGCATCACCACTCCACTGAGCGATAACTCTAAGACCCATCTCTTCAAGTAGGATTCTAGAACTCCATGCATCACCACCAATGTTATAATCACCTATAATTGCTACATCATATTTAGTAGAATTTATATCAGTTCCCTTCTCTTCAACTAGAGGAAACATATAATCTCTAATAGCATCATTTGCAATATGGTGCCCTAAAGATTGTGAAACACCTCTAAAACCTTCGCATGATACAGCTACTATGCTCTTATCAGTCTCTTTAGCTTTTCTTTTTGCAACTGCTTGAATATCATCACCAATTAGACCAATTGGACACTCTGATTGAACGGTGATACCCCTATTTAGTGGAAAAAGTTCATTTAGCTCATCTACAGCGTTTCCTAGGTTTTTGTCACCTCCAAAAACTATGTCTCTCTCTTGGAAGTCTGTAGTAAAATTCATAGTTACAAATGTATCAACACCTGTTGTACCTATATAGTAGTTTCTTCTTCCAGCTCTAGAATATTGCCCGCACCCTACAGGTCCATGAGAAATATGTATCATATCTTTTATAGGTCCCCATACGACCCCTTTTGAGCCAGCATATGCACAGCCTCTTTGAGACATGATTCCTGGAATTGTTTTTTTGTTTGATCTTACATCTCCACAGCTCTTTTGAGTTTCATTATCTGGCGAACCAACACCTAGATGTTTTGCTCTATTTTTAGCCGCTTTATCAGGATATGTTTTAAGTACCTCTTCAATAGCCTCTTTTTGTACTTTTTCTAATGTTTCTGGTCCCATTAGGTGCCCCTTTCGTATATTTATTTATAAGCATCAAAGTAAAAACTTCGTGCTTATACTTTTAGGTTAGTTGTAAATTACATCTATTGTAACTGAATCCATACCATCAAATTTTCTGCAAATTTCTAGCGTTTCAGCATCACTATCTAGCTCTTTTGAGAGTTGTGAAATCTGATATTTGTTTGTATATACTAGATATTTAGGCTCTTTTTTGTCATTGATTAATTCATTACC
>JAABSR010000085.1 GCA_011390245.1 Campylobacterales bacterium | reverse complement strand
AAAAAATGTATCTTTGTTTGAGTATGTTTTATAAAGCTCTACATGAGAAGATTTTGAATTACCCTCATATATCTTTATCTCTTTTACAGAAGCCATATCAACTTTAGCTTCATCCAATTTTGCTACAACCTTCTCTTTTGCTATCTCGTTTCCTTCACTAGCAGGAAAGTGGAATCCAAGTACGAACATTTTTTCTCCTTAATGTATAAATTATAAATTTTTTAAGTTCATTTGAGAGAAGTAAATTCTCTCAAAATATCTACTTTT
>JAABSR010000084.1 GCA_011390245.1 Campylobacterales bacterium | reverse complement strand
GAATATTGTGTAATGATTCTGCCCTGAGTGAAGAGAGCAATTCTTATAAAATCGAAGGTGATCCAACTGAGGGAGCTTTGATTGTTTCAGCTTTGAAGTGTGGTTTAAAGAGGGATGAACTTGAGAGCAAATACAAAAGAGTTGATACCCTCCCATTTGAATCAGATAGACAATACATGGCAACGCTTCACAATGGTGGAGAGAAGAAAAAAATCATCTATCTCAAAGGCTCAGTAGAAAGAGTTTTGGAGCTTTCAAAATATGCATATAATAGAAGAGATCCCACTCTTTGGCATCAGAAGGTTTGAGAGTTTTAGCTTTTTGTGCAATGTACAAAGAGGAGTTGAGTTTAGATGATATAAAAGATTCCTCACAGAATGAGTTTATATTTTTAGGTATCCAAGCGATGATTGACCCACCACGAGAAGAGGCAAAAGAGGCAGTAAGTGCATGCAAAAGTGCAGGTATAGATGTCAAAATGATAACAGGCGATCATTCACTAACTGCTAGAGCAATAGCTCAAAAGATAGGTATTGGAGCAAATGGAAAAGTCCTAAAAGGTGCAGAGATAGAGAGGCTAGAGAGTGGGAAGCTAAAAGATGCACTAAAAGAGGTCTCAATTTTTGCAAGAGTAGCACCAGAGCAAAAGCTAAAAATAGTCACAACTTTACAAGAATCTAACCATATAGTAGCAATGACAGGAGATGGCGTAAATGATGCTCCAGCACTTAAGCAAGCAGATATTGGTATTGCTATGGGCAAAAATGGTACAGAGGTAGCAAAAGAGGCTTCTGATATGGTACTTACAGATGATAATTTTGCAACGATAAAAGCAGCAGTTGAAGAGGGAAGAGGAGTATATGATAATCTAATAAAATTTATCACTTGGATACTACCTACAAACTTAGGTCAAGGGCTAGTTATTATGCTAGCTATTTTGCTAGGTATCACACTTCCAGTACTTCCAGTGCAAGCTTTGTGGCTCAATATGACAACAGCTATTTTTCTAGGACTCATGCTAGCCTTTGAGCCAAAAGAGGAGGGAATCATGCAAAGAGCTCCTAGAGAACCAAATACAAATATATTAAATATTGAGATAGTTGGGCGAATATTTCTCATAAGTTTTATGCTCCTAGCTGGCTCTTTTATGCTCTTTTATCAAGCAATTTCAGATGGTAGATCTTTAGAAGAGGCTAGAAGTTTAGCAGTTACCCTTTTTGTAGTGGTGCAAAGCTTTTATCTTCTAAACTGTAGGGTGCTAAAAAGCTCTATTTTTAGAGTAAATCCTCTCTCAAACCCTTTTGTTCCTATAGGTATTGTGCTTATGATAATCTCTCAACTTCTATTTTTATATGCACCATTTATGAATACTCTTTTTCATAGTGCACCTATTAGTGGAGCTGATTGGGTTATTATCACGATGTATGGATTCTTTGCACTTTTAGTCGTAGAATCTGAAAAATCCCTCTGGAATAGACTAAGAGAAATAAGGTCAAAAGATGGCAGATAATGAAGAGATTATAGAAAACAAAAAAGAGATGGATTCACACCCTAGAAGAAGAAAAAGTGATAATACTCTCTTTCAAGATCATGAGCCAGGTCATGATCTTGATGATGAACATCAAGATATAGCAGTTAGATTCTCACATGTTATCATAAGACAAGCTGTTAGAGTGCTCTGTATTTTGATGGTCGCAGTGATTGTTTGGGGTATTGGGGATGTTATTTATGTTTTGTATCAAAGGGTAACTGAGCCTCCCTTTATGCTTTTGCAAATTGATGATATATTGGCAACCTTTGGTGCATTTTTGGCAGTTTTGATAGCTATAGAGATTTTTATAAACATAAAAATGTACCTTAGTACAAATGTCATCCCTGTAAGACTAGTTATCGCTACAGCACTGATGGCGATTGCTAGGAAGGTTATCATATTTGATTATGGTGAGATCTCTCCTGATTATATATATGCTACAGCTGCAGTGATTTTGGCTCTTGGTGTTACATACTGGCTTATTACAAAAAAACCAGCCTAAGAGATTTTGAGAGCTATCTCATCGCTAAGCATGTAGTTTTTGGAGTATATTTTTCCATCTTTTATCTCTATGAGGTTTGCTTCTACTAAATCATCTAAATATCTTTTTTTGACAATATCTACATCTACTCCAACTTCAGATCTTAGACCCAAAAATATTCTCTCAAACAAGATCTCATCTTTGCTCAATATCTCATATTTGCAATCAAAAGGATTTTTTATATATTTCTCAAGATTTTTACTATTTTGGTATCTTTTTTCTCCATCAAAGCCAATAGCACAAGCCCCTACGCCTATATATCTCTCACCTCTCCAGTAGCCTAGATTATGAAGTGACTTATGGTTTTTTGAAAAATTTGAGACCTCATATTGGAAAAATCCACTCTCTTTGATATGCTCAATAAACCATATCTCAAGATTTTCATCTTTTAATCTTTTTGATTCTAGCCCAAATTTTTCATCAACCACCAATGAATAAGCAGATAGATGTCCCACCTCCAAAGATAGAGCTAATTCTATATCTCTTTTTAAAAGTGCTCTATTATCTCCCACTACTCCATATATAAGATCTAGTGAAGTTTTTAGGCTACCTATTTTTTTGGCTTCATAGAGGTTTTTTTTGGCTATCTCTCCATCGTGCTCTCTTTGGAGTGTTTTGAGTTTTGCATTATCAAAGCTTTGCACACCAAAGCTAACCCTATCTACGCCAAAATCTTTTATCTCTTTTAGCCAATTTTTTAGCTCTATATTTGGATTTGCCTCTATAGTTATCTCTTTGCAGTTTTTCAAGTAGGGTTTGAGCACTAAAAATATCTTCTCTAGAAGAGAAATCGCTAAAATAGAGGGAGTTCCGCCACCAAAATATAGAGATTCTATGCTACTACTTTCAAGATTTGACAATCTAAAATCAAGCTCTTTTATAAGTGCATCAACATAACTTCTCTGAAGATGATCTAGGTTTGCAAAAGAACCAAATGAGCAGTATCCACATTTGCTATGACAAAATGGTATATGGATATATAATAACAAATTTTATGTTTTACTTCATCTTGTTGGTAAGTTTCTGCTTTTCCATATCAAATATAGCCAAAGAGAGTGCTAGAAGTGCTGGTCCATATATAACGCCCCAAAATCCAAAAACCATAATTCCACTAGCTATTGATACAATAAGTAGTAGTTCATGGAGTCTATATTTATAGTTGAAAACTCTGGAGATAAAATTTATAAAAAATGCTCTAAGCACACTATCTATCAAAAAACCCATCACAACAAGTGAATATAAAACTACAATTATAGCCTCTATGTAGTTTTGCTCAAAAATCTCATAAACTGCTACAGGAATGAAAACTATAGTATTACCTACAAAAGGCACAATAGATAAAAAGCCAGCTAAAAGTGCAAGAGATAGTGCATCAAGACTACTATCTATATATATTATAAGTAGAAAAAATGCTACACCTTGAGTGAAAATATTAAATATTGCTGCAAAAAAGGTAGATGCTACAGTTGCAAAAAATCTGCTATATATTAATCTTTTATTCTCTTTTAGTAGTGGTACTCTTCGATTTATATAGAAAAATATACTTTTACCATAGATATTTAAAAGAAAATAGAAAAACAAAATTATAGCTATATCATAGCTGATATTTCCAATCCCTTTGAGAAATGATAGACTCTTATCAAAGGCTACTTGAGCGATATCTTTGCCTACAGCTGTAGAATCTATAGAGCTTTTTACACTCTCAAAATATGGCTTTAAAAATGCATACTCTTTGGCGGTATCTTTTATGTAGATGTATGATTTTTGTATGTAATTTGTTATCTCATTTTTATCAATTTGCGCCAAAAAATCAAAAAGATATGATACAAGATAAGCAAAGGGGGTAAAAATAAAAGCAAACAAAGCAATACTTAGCAAAAATGAAGTAGTAACCCTCCTGCTAAAAGAACCAAAAAAATGTAATCTTTTTTGAGTTACTATGTTTATACTATTTGTTGCAATTGCTAGTATTAAAGCCGTTATAATATGTGAAAGAAGTGGACTAAAGAGATAGAGCACAAGAGATAGTGCAACAATCTGCAAAGAGATAAAAAATAGCTGAGAGTTTTTTTGCAATTTATGCTCTATCAAGTTTTTTATCCGCTATCTCTTTTAGCTTATTGTAAATCTCTTCAAAATCTACGCCATAAACCCTGCTCTCTCCAATTGTTGTAATAAAATTTGTATCACCAATCCATCTAGGTACAAGATGTATATGCATGTGGTTTGGAATCCCAGCACCACCATCAACTCCTAGATTTAGACCCATATTTACTCCATTTGCGCCAAACTCATATAAAATCTCTATCCCAATTTTTGATATTTTTGAGATATGAAGCCATAACTCATCTTCTAACTCTAGGGGAGATGATGCGTGCTTATGGGGTATCACCATAAAATGTCCAGGCGTATATGGATACTTATTCATCACTACAAAACAGAGATCATCCCTAAAGAGAACATGATTTTTTTTATCATCTTCTTGCTCTTTTGATATCCCACAAAAAACACAAGCCTTTTTGTCTCTATTTTTATCGGTTATATATCCATCTCTCCATGGTGCATAGATGTAGTTCATATATGCTCACACATAACTTGGGGCATCATTTGCAAAGAGAATCAAATCACCCTCTTTTGTGGAACCTTTTAGAATATTTTCAAGATTTGATTTATCTTTTAGCACTATTTTTTGTGCCCTATTTATATTACTACTCAATATTTTTGAGTTTAGCTCTCCTGTGATGATTGCCATATCAAAAACCTTATCTATTGCTAAGGCTAGTTCTATGTTTGATTTCTCATCAGATTCTATAAGTCCTGGAGTAATAATCACCTTTCTTCCCTCAAAAAGAGAGGAGAGTCTAATCCCCTCCAGCATCCCCTCAAGATTTCCATTGAAAGAATCATCTATAATAAGCTTGGAATTTACCTCGATTTTTTGCAACCTATGATCAGTTGGTTTTAGCAGGGCTACTCTTTTTTGTATCTTCTCGCTACTCATACCAAAATATTTTGCAACCATTATCGCAGCTGAAATATTTATAATATTAAATTCTCCAAGTACAGAAGTCTCAAACTTCACAAACTCTCCATCTATTTTCATCTCAAAAGATGTCTTTTCTAAATTTGCATCTACACCTCTAACCTCATCTGGAAACTTTATCATATTGCTATCAAACTTGATTGGATTCTCTTTATAGACAAAAGCTTTTTTTAGTCTTGAAGATTGAAGTATTTCAGATTTTGCTTCAATAATATTCTCTAAAGTTTTAAAATACTCAATATGCATTTTGCCAATCTTGCCCAAAATCGCATAGTGGTGATTTAGAAGATTTGCTATCTCTTTTATGTCACCCTTGCCTCTAGCTCCAGCCTCTGCTATGTATATATCAGTAAAAGATGAGAGGGATGTATTTATATCTTGCACCAATCCAGCAAAAGTATTTACACTTCTAGGTGTTGCATAAACTCTAAAATCATCTTGCAAAATTTGAGCCAAGAAGTTTTTTAGAGATGTTTTTCCATAACTTCCAGTAATTGCAATAATGGTTAAGTTTTTGAGATTTGATATCTTCTCTTTTGCAGCCTTCGCATATCTATCAAGGAGCACTTTTTCTACTATTTGAGTAGTTATAATTGTAAAAACAAGAGGCATTAACACACTAAAAATCTTGCAAGTATCTGTAGAGAAGCATAAAAAATCGCCCATAAAGACAAAGAGGATAAAAACAGTAAAGAATCTCTTCACCCTAGAGGTAAAGACTAACTTTTTATCTAATTTCTTATACCACAAAAAGAGAGAAGGTATATATGCTATATAAAAATAGATCAAGAAAAAATTATCACTAAGATAGTAAACTATTAGTGGCAAGATAAGATAAAAAAAGTGCCAATGTAGCTTATTGTGATGGAAAGCTACTCTATAGACTTTATAGTTATACCATTGAAGGTTTGTGATAACATAGTAGCCTAAGAGTGCCGAGAAGATAAAATGTGAAAAAAGCTCAAAAAGCTCAAACCAATGTAGCATCTTACTGCCTTATATCAAATGATTCATACATACAAAACTCTATCTCGTCAATATCTATTTTTTCAACTTTTGAGCTAGGAGGCCCAACTCTTAACTCTTTTATAAACTTATCTTTATTGTCATCTTTTAGATTTGCAATAGCCAAAACGGTTCCATCTTTTTCGTTTTTGACATAACCCTCAACATCTAGAACATCAGCTATATTTTTGACAAATGCTCTAAAACCTACACCTTGAACTATTCCTCTTATAGTAATCTTATAGCTTTTCATCTCTTTTCTATCTCCCCAATTATAGTCTCTTCTACTGTTTTTGCTTCTTCCAAAAAGAAGTAGTGATCACCCTTCAAATGATAAAAGGATGAGTTTTCAATAATCTCTGAAATCCTCTCTCCGCACTCTAGAGGTGTTGCTAAATCATCTTTCCCCCAAAAAATCAAGGCTCTATTTTTGAAATTTGCAAAGTAGCTGCTAAAATCCTCATCTACTACATTTTTGAATGTCTCATACATATTCAAAGAGATATCTTTAGCATCTTCGCTTATAAATGCTCTTCTGATTCTATCTCCAAGGAATGGTTTGAGAACTTTTGAGAGTGCTATTTTTAGTTTCACCTTTAGAGGTTTTTTTACCAAAATTCCAGAAGATGATAGGAGCACTAAAATATCTGGATTTAGCAAAACTGCTACCTTCCCGCCAAATGAGTGACCAACTACTACTTGTTTTTCTATCTTGAGATCAATCAAAAGCAGGTCTATGATCTTTGCATAATCAAAAGTATTCAAAACCTCGCTATTACTAGATTTTCCAAATCCTGGCATATCAATATAGATCTTTTTATAGCCTTCAAATAGATTGCCAAATGCCATCTTCATAATCTCTTTATTGCTACCCCAACCATGAAGAAAAACAATAGTTCTCTTACCCTGAATATTCTCTAATTCATAACTTATATCATATCTATTTTGGGAATATTCAACACTTTTTAGAGCCATATATGACTACTTTCCTTTTGCTGATGCTATTTTGTGAATATAGCTATAGTCCATTTTTATCGCCTTCTCTTTTGGTAGCGATCTCAAAGAGCCCTCTACCACACGCTCAAAATTTTCAAAGAGATAATTTGACATGCTTCCAGGTACTGGATTTATCTCATTTAGGTATATTTTATTATCTATCACAAAAAAGTCACATCTTGTTATCGATCCATAAAATAGTGGTGAGTATATAGATTTGAAAACACTTTTTATTTTTTTCTCTAAGTCAGTGCTTATATCAGCCTTTAGAATCTGCTCAGTTCTGCTAAAATCTAGATATTTCTTATCAAAATCTAAAAACTCCTTTTTTTGTGGCTCTTCTACTATTGAGTAGTAGATACTTCCATCTACCATAGTTCCAGCTAGATTGTACTCTTTGATACCCTCTTTGAATGGTTCAACTATCACCACATCATCAAACTCAAAAGCAATATCAAGCCCATAATCAAACTCATCTCTGCTTCTAACTATGTTCACGCCAATTGAGCTACCCAATCTTAGAGGTTTGATAATTATAGGATATGGGAATTTACTCTCTCTTTTTTGATCTTTTGAAAGTATCTCATAAGGAAGTGTCTCTACACCTTTCTCTTTGGCGTAAATTTTTGTT
>JAABSR010000083.1 GCA_011390245.1 Campylobacterales bacterium | reverse complement strand
GCTTTTGGGTGAAGAGATAAAGGCTGAGGATAGAAATCTTCTACTTAGAGAGCCTGAACTCAAAAAGGCAAATGCCCTCATAAAGGGTGCTGAGGTTTTGCTACAAAAGGCACAAAAAAATGTAGAGAGATGTACTATCTACGCCAAAGCTACTGGAGTGATAAGTGCTAAAAATTTCTCTATAGGAGATAGGATTAGCACTAGTAGTGAGCTTATTAGGATTTTGGATGTTAGCTCATTTCTTATAGAGAGTGAGCTAAGTGGTGAGGAGTTGGATTATATTGATAAAGATTCCAAAGCTTATATTGTTTTTGATGAGGGTAAAAAAAGAGAGGTAGAGATAGTGCATATTTTGCCTCTTGTGGATGAGAGAAGCAAAAAACACAAAGTAATACTCAAAGTAGAAAACCCTCTTGAGGGGGAGGATAGAGTCTATATAGGTTCTATAGTAGAGATAAACTTTAGAGGCAAAAAGCTAGAAAATAGTGCAAAAATCTCATGGTCAAATGTAAGAGAGAAAGAGAGTATTTGGACATATAGCGATGGTAGATTGGAGATCAAAACACCAGAAGTTCTCTTTAGAGGTGAAAAATATCTCCTTTATGATATAGAAAATCCTATAAAAGTGATAACTACGAATATTGGTCAAAGAGCGGTTGAGGGTATGAAACTTGAGATACTCAAAAAAGAGAGCAAATAGATGCACAATCTAAAAAGTGGCCCAATTGCATGGATGGCAAGACACAAAGTAGCTGCCAATATTTTGATGATTATTTTTCTTTTTGGCGGCTTCTTTTTTGCTCTTGAGATAAAAAAGGAGGTATTTCCAGATAGTGAACTAGATAGTGTTAGAGTAAGTATCAGCTATCCTGGTGCAACACCTGAAGAGATAGAGAAGGGTATAGTTTTATCCATAGAAGATGCACTTAGCGATGTTTTGGGGATAAAAAAGAGTGAAGTCTCTATAAGCGAAGGTGGTGCTAGATTTTTTATTGAGTTAGAATCTAGCAAAGATAGAGTTAAAATATTTCAAGATATAAAAGATGCAGTAAATGCGATTTCTACATTTCCAGATGAGATGGAGGAGCCAAAAGTTACTCTTTCAGAGAGAGTAAGAAGAGTGCTAACTCTATCTATTTTTGGTGATGTAGATGAGAATACTCTAAGGGCAAATGCTGAGCTATTATATGATGCACTCATAGCGAATAGTGGAATCTCAAGAGTTGAGATGGAGGGTATCAAAGATTTTGAGATAAAAGTGAACATCTCAAAAGAGAATCTCAAAAAATACAATCTAAGCATAAAAGAGCTCTCAGACATTATCAAAACTCAAGTAGTAGAGCTTTCAGGCGGCACTATCAAAAATAGTGCAGGAGAGGTGCTAATCCGATATGAGGAGAGGGCTGATTATGCAAAAGATTTAGAAAATATAATCATCCGCACAAACAGTAGTGGCTCTACACTTAAGCTAAAAGATATAGCAACACTAAGTGAAGGCTTTAGTGAAGAGGATTCTTTGCTAACCTACAATGGCAAGAGGTCTATCGCTTTTGAAGTATATAGGGTTGGCAATCAGACTCCAATAGAGGTCTCAGATTCGCTCAAAGCCGTACTAGCTGAGTTTAGACAAGATCTCCCAGAGGGTGTTGAGGTGTTTATAAACAATGACCTCTCTGATGTTTACAGACAGAGGCTTGAGCTACTTCTAAAAAACGCTCTTATTGGACTTTTGCTTGTATTTTTGATGCTTGGAGCATTTTTGGAGATGCGACTAGCTTTTTGGGTGGTAGTTGGGATTCCTACATCTTTTTTGGGTGCATTTCTCTTTTTGCCATGGTTTGATGTCTCTATCAATATGGTCTCTATGTTTGCTTTTATCGTAGCTCTTGGGATAGTTGTAGATGATGCAATAATTGCTGGAGAGAATATTTATGAGCACAGACAAAAAGGGGAGAGCTTTTTAGAATCCTCAATAGCTGGTGCAAAAGATATAGCCACACCTCTCTCTTATGCAATTATTACAAATATCATAGCTTTTACACCTCTGCTTTTTATGCCAGGAATGCTTGGCAAGATATTTATGGTGATTCCAATAGTTGTAAGCACTGTTTTTATCATCTCATGGATAGAAGCACTTTTTATCCTTCCAAATCATCTAGCCTATAGCAGAAAAGAGCATGATGGTTCAATATCTCATTTTTTGTACCAAAAGCAGCAAAAAATAGCTCTACTTTTAGAGAAGTTTGTAGATAAATTTTATAGACCAACATTAGATTTTGCTATAAAAAATAGATATATAGTCGTCGCATTTGGAGTCTTTATACTTCTTATTGTCTTAGCTTATGCAAAAAGTGGAAGGATGGGTTTTACACTTATGCCAATAGTAGAATCAGATCGTGCAGTAGCTGATGCAAGATTGCCAGTTGGCTCAACTATGGAAGATGCCCTAAAAATTCAACAAAAACTCATAAGTAGTGGGCTTAAAGTAGTTGAAAATATAGGAGGGGATCTTTTAGAGGGCTATAGAGGACGAATTGATGAAAATAGTGTGAGAATTGATTTTTATTTAAGAGATGCAGATATTAGACCAATTAGCACTGGAGAGTTTATAAAAAAGTGGAGAGAGAGCAGTGGCAAAATAGCAGGAGTTGATTTTGTCAGATACAAATCTGATATTGGCGGACCTGGTGGTGGTAGAGCAGCACTTAATATTGAGCTATCTCACAGGGATGTAGATATCCTAAAGGCTGCAAGCTCTGAACTCTCTTCGCTCCTTGCAGATATTGGCAATACTTCAGATATTGAGGATGGATTTACACCTGGCAAAAGAGAGTATAGAGTTTTTTTAAATGAGTATGGAAAATCTTTAGGAGTTGATCCAGCTTATATCGCTAGAGAGATTAGAGCCTCTTTTAATGGATTAGAATCTATAAGATTCCAAAGAGAGAGAAATGAGGTTAGGGTTAAGATTTATATCCCAGAGGAGCAAAGAGATAATCCACATGACCTCTATTATTTAGATATAAAACTTCCAAATGGTAGCTTTGTGCCTCTCTCTTCTATTGCTACTTTGGAGCAAGGACACTCATACTCCTCAATAATCAGGAGTGATGGGAGAAGGATTGTAAGTGTCAAGGCAAATGTAGATCCAATAAGAGAGCTACCAAAAGTAGTAAATCTAATAGATAGCGAAATAGCTCCAGCACTAAAAGCACAATTTGCAGGACTCTCTTTGGAGTATGGCGGAAGGCAGGCTGATACAAAAGAGGGTATGAATATGCTCATGAAATCTTTTGTGATAGTTTTGGTTCTTATCTATATCGCTTTAGCTATCCCTTTTGGTAGCTACTCTCAGCCACTAATTGTGATGGTTGCGATCCCTTTTGGAGTTGTTGGGGCACTTATTGGACACTCTATTATGGACTATGGACTTTCACTCATTTCGGTGATGGGTATAGTTGCCCTCTCTGGGGTTGTGGTCAATGATACACTAGTGTTGATAGATTATGCCAACAAGCAAAAGATCAAAGGATATAGCTCATTTGAGGCTATTAAAATGGCTGGGATTAGAAGATTTAGACCAGTATTTCTAACAACCATCACTACTTTTGGTGGTCTAGCTCCTATGATATTTGAGACTTCTATTCAAGCAAGATTTATGATACCTATGGCAATCTCATTGGGATATGGGATTTTGTTTGCTACATTTATTACACTTATTCTTATTCCATCTTTGTATATGATACTTGAAGATCTCAAGCCCTCCCAAATAGATCAACCTCCCAAAAAAAGTCTATCCATTCATTAGACTCTTTTAGGTAGATGTCTGGCTTAAATACTGAGCTACTTTTGTAAAATATACAGAGTGTTTTGATATTTACTTCTTGATATCTCTCCTTTAGAGTAGCTATAGTTTTTTGCATAGTTTGCCCACTATCTGCGATATCATCTACCACTAGAATATTTTTGCAACCTAAAAGATCTGGCATGTTGAAAATCTCTATATTTTGGTTTTGAGACTTATCTTTTGAGTAGGATATTGCGTTTATACTCACTATATTTCTGATATCTAGGTAGATTCCTAAAAAATGTGAGATAGTAAGTCCACCTCTAGCAACTCCAAGAATCGCATCTGGTTTTTTTGGGACTTTTTTGGCTAAAATCTTTATATCTCCCAAAAACTCTTCGTAGCTATAATACATAAATTTCTCCTGCTCCCTAATTTTGCTATAATATCCATAAAAAAGAGTAGAGGTATTTATAGTGAAGGTGGCATTGATACAGCAAAAATATTATGGAAGTAGAGAAAAAACCATAGAGTATAGTAAAAATAGAGTAGCAGAGGCTGCAAGAAGTGGTGCGAAACTTGTCTGCTTGCAAGAGCTACACACTAGGGAGTATTTTTGCCAAAGTGAGTTGGTGGATACATTTGATTATGCTGAGGATTATCAAAAAGATATCGAGTTTTTTTCCTCCGTTGCAAAAGAGTGTGAGGTTGTTTTGGTAAGCTCACTTTTTGAAAAAAGAGCAAGTGGCTTGTATCATAATAGTGCTATAGTTTTTGAAAAAGATGGGAGTATTGCTGGCAAATATAGAAAGATGCATATCCCAGATGATCCTCAATTTTATGAGAAGTTTTACTTCACTCCTGGAGATATCGGGTTTGAGCCAATAGATACATCTGTTGGGAGGCTTGGAGTTTTGATTTGTTGGGATCAGTGGTATCCTGAAGCTGCAAGATTGATGGCACTTAGTGGAGCTAGTATCCTTATCTATCCTACGGCTATTGGGTGGTTTGATGATGATAGTTTTGAAGAGAAAAAGAGGCAAAAAGAGGCTTGGATGGCAGTACAAAGAGGACATGCTGTTGCAAATGGCGTGT
The DNA here is from genome assembly GCA_011390245.1 of Campylobacterales bacterium. Taxonomy (GTDB): domain Bacteria; phylum Campylobacterota; class Campylobacteria; order Campylobacterales; family JAABSR01; genus JAABSR01. Next base: position 2,912 of record JAABSR010000083.1, on the reverse strand, counting down.
TTGTTTGTGCAATAAATAGAGTAGGGTTTGAAGAGGATAGTAGCGATAAAAATAGAGGTATTAGATTTTGGGGAAGCTCTTTTGTTTATGGTCCTCAAGGCGAAGAGATAGCAATAGGTAGTGAAGATGGTGAAGAGATACTATATTTTGATTATGATCAAAAAAGGGTAGAAGATGTTAGAAGAATCTGGCCATTTTTTAGAGATAGGCGAATAGATGCTTATGGGGAGATTACAAAAAGGTATAGGGACTAAAATGGAGATAGATAAAATAAAATGGAATCTAAAACATGTAGAACAACCATATCCAGATGTGCCCTCTCCGGTTTTGGAAGCACATATAAATCTAGCAAAAAAGGGCAGAGCATTAGATATTGCATGTGGGACTGGAAGGCACTCAAAATTTATGAGAGATTGTGGATTTAAAGTTGATGCTCTAGATTTCTCTGATGAAGCACTAAAGACTTTGGAGGGAGAGAGAGATATTGAGACTATTGAGGCGGATTTGGATTTTTATGTCCCAAAAAAAGAGCACTATGAGCTTATCAATCATGTACATTTTCTACAAAGAAGACTCTTTCCATACATCAAAGAATCTCTAAAAAGTGGTGGTATTTTGGTGTTTGAAACATTTATTGAGAGTGAAGATACCCCACTTAAGAGCTTCTCAAATAGGGATCATCTACTTAGAAGAAATGAGCTTCTTCATGCATTTATCTCTATGGAAGTTCTATACTACACAGAAAAAAAGATAGTAAAATTTAACAACGAGGAAGCATATCTTGCATCACTTGTAGCTAAAAAAATATGATCTCATTTTTGCAAAAAGAGAGGGTAAAGAAAACTGTCTCTATTGCTCTACCTGCTGCACTAAATTCACTTCTTGATATGTTGAATATATTAATAGACCTTATCATGGTGGGGGTCATCTCATCTTATGCCACAGTTGCAGTGGGTGTGGGGATGAACTTTGTGATGATTGTATTTTCTATTATTACTATATTTTTTGTAGGAACAAATGCAATAATATCTAGATTTTATGGAGCAAAAAACTTAGAAGAGAGCGGTAGTGCACTTTTTTCTATTGTGATTTTTGCTTTTCTTGTTTCGATTCCAGTTATGATTTTGAGTCTCTATTTTTCACATAACTTTTATGATTTTATAGGTGTCTCTTTGGAGGCAAAAGAGCTAGGAGTGCCTTATCTTATAGCTATATCTCTCTCATTTCCAGCTCTCTTTTCAAAAGTAGTTTTTATTTCAGCTCTAAGTGCATGCGGTGATACTAGGTTGCCATTTTTTGTAAAAATAGTAGGATCTCTTCTAAATATTTTACTAAATTATCTTCTTATATATGGATACTTTGGTTTTCCAGAGCTAGGAGTTTTAGGTGCTGGAATATCTACTGCTTTTGTTCATTTATTTGAGCTGATCATCCTCTACTATATACTCAAGAAAGGCGTATCGGTTATAAAGATAAATAGAAATTTCAATATCTCACATGTAAAAAGAGCACTCAAAGTTGGAATCCCTACAGGATTTGAGAGATTTTTTACATTTTTATCTTTTATTCTCTTTTCAAAATTCATAGCAAGTTATGGCACTTTTGCACTTGCAGGATATCAGATTGGGATAAGAGCTGAGGGTATAGCTTTTATGCCCGGAGTTGGTTTTATGATCGCTTCTATGGCACTTATGGGGCAAAGCTTGGGGGCAAAAGATGAAGAGGAGGCACAAAAGTATATCTATACTACGCTATTTTTGGCTTCGATAGTCATGGGTGTGATTGGGCTATTTTTTATTTTATCGCCAGAAGTATTAGTATCTCTCTTCTCCACAGACAAAGAAACCATAGAGGAGGCTTCAAAATATCTTTTTATTATAGGGTTTTCTCAGATTCCACTTGCGATGTTTTTTGTCTATGATGGAGCACTAAGAGGAGCTGGAGCTACAAAGATAACCTTTTTGGTAAACACTATCTCTATTTGGACTCTAAGAGTTATACCAGCCTATCTTCTCACTGCGACTTATGCTCCACTTATTTCTATTTTTATAGTTATTACTGCTGAGACATTTATTAGAGCATTTGTTCTCTATCTGCTTTTCAAAAAAGGGGTATGGAGAGGGATATCTGTTTGAGAAATACTACATCTTGTATATATTAATATTACTAATATTTTACTAAGTTATCTATATGTGAAGATGATAATAAAAAATTATAATAAAAAATATACAGCTAAATATAATTAAAAATTATAAAAATATAGGTTATTTTAAGTTTTATAGGAGTAGGATTTTTGAGGTTTAAATCACCAAATCTTAATAAAGGATACCCCATGTCTAGAAAGCTACTTTTTATCTCTCTGGCATTAGCACCAATGCTCTATGCATCAAGTCAGGGAAATATGGCTGATGAACTAAGTGCCATCAAAGCTGAACTTGCTGAACTCAAAGCAAAAGTTGAAAAACAAAATATTGATGGTATGCAAGAAGAGCTTAGTGCTATAAAATCTCAAACACTAGGCGATAACCTAAAGTTTGATGTTGATTATCGTTTTACATACGATATCATTGAATACAAACATACTGATGGTTCAAAAACCAAAAATGATGACTTTATGTCAAATAGGCTTCTTCTTGGTATGGGCTACGCGCCTAGGGATGATCTTGCTTTTGTTGGACAGCTTTCATACAACAAAGCATTTGGTGCAAGTGCTAACCACTCACAAGTAAATACAATGGGTGGGCCACACACTGAGCCTGGGTACCAAAATTTTGACTGGGTGACAAATGAGAATGCAACGGATAATAGCGTAAAGGTGAAGCAGGCATATTTTATCTATTTTGGTGATATTCTAAACAAAGTTGACTTCACAGTCTCAGTTGGTCGTAGGCCTTCAACTGGTGGACTTCCTC
>JAABSR010000082.1 GCA_011390245.1 Campylobacterales bacterium | reverse complement strand
AATTATACCATTTTTTCATAGGGGTTTTGCTAAAATGCAAAAAACTACACTAAAGGTTTGATCTATATGAACAATTCACTTTTACTAGAGATTGGGGTTGAGGAGCTTCCTGCGATTCCATTTCTAAAAGAGCTTCCAAATATAAAAAGTAAATTTCAAAAAATTTTAGAAGAGAGAAGATTAGAAGCAGATTTTGAGTTTTTCTACACTCCTAGAAGATTGGTACTCTTCTCTAAAAATTTCCCCTCACATGCTAGAGATATTACAGAGGAGATTTATGGTCCACCACTTGAAGTGGCACTAAAAAATGGTGAGCCAAGCAAGGCTGGGATAGGATTTTTGAATAAAGTAGGTGCTAAAAACATAGAAGAGCTAGATAGGGCTTACAAAAATGATAAAGAGGTTTTGCTTTTCAAAAAAGATATAAAAGGAGAGGCTTGTGAGAGCCTTATTGAGGGAGTTGTTGTAGAGTTTTTAGAATCTTTAAGCTTTGGGAAGTGCATGAGATGGGGTTCGCTCAGAAGTGAATTTATAAGGCCGATTCGATGGATTTTGGCTCTTTTTGGGGAGAAAGTCTTAGAGCTTGAGGCTTTTGGGATTAGATCGAAACGATACACATTTTTGCACAGAAGTATCTCTTATGAGCCAAAAAATATAGAGAGCATATCTGAATATTTTAGCTCTTTAAGCGAAGGCGGAGTTGTATTGGATGCCAAAAAAAGAGAGGAGATAATAAGAGAGGGAGTTGCAAAAATAGAGCAAGAAGAGGGAGTATCAGTAGAGCTAGACAAAGAGTTGCTTGAAGAGATAGTAGCAATCACAGAATCACCAAAGCCACTTCTAGGCTCTTTTGATGAAGAGTTTTTAGAGCTTCCACCTGAGGTTATTATCACTTCCATGAAAGAGCATCAGAGATATTTTGCAGTTTATAAAGATGGAGCACTTACAAATAGATTTGTACTTACTTCAAACTCTTTGAGCAAAGATCAATCAAAAGTCACCACTGGAAATGAGAAGGTGTTAAGAGCAAGACTAAGTGATGCCCTATTTTTCTACAAAAATGACCTCAAAAATGGACTAGATTCCAAAGGGCTAGAATCTATACTATTTTTGAAAGATTTAGGAACATTGGGAGATAAAAGAGATAGAGAGGTAGCAATAGCTCTAGAGCTTTTTGATAGATACGAAAAAAAGATATGCAAAGAGAGTGGGGTTGAAGAGAATGAGCTAAGATTCTTGGTAGAGAGAGCGGTAAAAATCTCAAAAGCTGATCTTTTAACTGAGATGGTTTATGAGTTTACAGAGCTTCAAGGAATCATGGGCTACTACTATGCAAAAGCAGCAAATGAGCATGAGCTAGTTCAAAAAGCACTAAAAGAGCAATATCTTCCAACTGGAGAAAGCTCACCCCTGCCTAGCAATATTTTTAGCTCGATAGTTGCACTTAGCAACAAACTAGATAATCTTTTAGCACTTTTTAGCATAGGCATGATCCCAACTGGGACAAAAGACCCTTTTGCACTAAGAAGAGCAGCTCTTGGAGTGCTAAGAATCATCAAAAATCTTGGAGTAAGCTTTGAATTAAATAGTGTTATTAAATCTTTAAGCGGTGAGTATAGAGATTTTGAAATCAAAAATCTTGAGGATTTTATGTTGGAGCGAATCTATTCAATATATAAAGATACAAATCCTTCTATCATAAAAGCAGTGCTTGAGACAAAAGAGAGAGATATTAAAAAGATCGATGAGAAGATAGAAGCTCTAAAATCTCTACTAAGTGGAGATAATGCAAAAGAGATTTTTAGCACATTTAGAAGGGTGGCAAATATCACAAAAGATGTAGATATCTCAAAAGAGCTAAAAATAGACCCTACTCTTTTTGATAGCGAATATGAAGAGAAGCTTTTTAGGGAGTTTGCGTATATAGATGAGAGTAGCTTCAAGGGAGCAAAAGAGGAACTAGAGGCACTTTTTTCACTAAAAGAGAGGCTTGATCTATTTTTTGATAATGTCATGGTAAATAGTGAAAATGAAAAAATAAGAGAGAATAGAAAAAACCTCATAGCTACAATCTATAGCTCATTTAGAAAATTTGCCGACATAAAAGAGATAACTATTTGACATACGACTTTGGCATCATAGGTGCTGGAGCAGCTGGTCTATTTGCTAGCTACTACCTCAAAAGCAGAGGTGCAAAAGTTGCAATTTTTGAGAGATCAAAAAGCTTTCCAAGTGGTGCTAGTAGTGCAGCGGGGGCTTTTATCTCTCCTATGATGGGGAAACCAAATCCTATAAAAAATACTCTAAATAGAGCCTTTAAACACTCCATAGACCTCTACAAAGAAAATCTACCCTCTACTTTTTTGCAAAGCGGGATTTTGAAGATTGATAAATCAGAAGAGGATATGGATAAAAATATTACTCTTTTAAAATATTGCGAAGATATAAAAATCAAAAGAGTTGAGAATCTAGCAGGGATGAATATAAAAAACTCCCCCTATGGTGGTTATCTCTTTTGTGAAGCTGGAGTTGTTGAAGTTGAAAAAGTAGCAAATATGTTAGTAGAAGGGTGCGATCTATTTTTGGGTACAAGTGGCACTTTTGAGAAAAAAAGTGGCACTTTTGAGATAGAAGGCAAAAAAGTAGATAAGCTAATCATCGCAACTGGGATAGATACAGATTTGATAGATGAGGAGTATCTAAAAATAAGACCTATTTGGGGTGAGAGGATTGAAATTAGTGCAGATAATCTTCCAGAGATTTCTATAAGCAAAGATGTATCTATTTCAGCAAATAGAGCAGGAAAAGCAGCAATTGGTGCTACTCATTTGAGATGGAAAAGAGAGGGTGTTGCTAGCAAAGAGAGTGTGGAGTATCTAATAAAAAGTGCTCAAGAGATATATGATCTAAAAAATATAGAGGTTGTGAAAACCTTTTGTGGTGCAAGGGCTGGAAGTAGTGACTATCTACCAATAGTTGGCAAAATAGTAGATGGCTTTAAAACTCTAGATAGATTTCCTATGCTAAAAAATGGCACAAAGATAGATAGTAGTAGATTTATCTACAAAGAAAATATCTATATTTTCAACGGACTTGGAGCTAGAGGATTTGTTTATGCCCCATATTGCGCTAAGTTATTGTCTGATTTTTTGGTTGAAGGCAAAGATATAGAAAAAGGGTTAGATACTACTAGACTTTTTAGCAGATGGGCAAAAAGAGGGGAGAAAAATCCCTCTACTTTTTGATAATCTGAACTTCAACTCTTCTGTTTTGGTATCTACCTTCACTTGTTTGGTTATCAGCAATTGGCATACTTTCACCATACCCTTTTGAACTCACTCTACTATCATCAACTCCCAAATCTATAAGATAATTTTTGACAGAATCTGCTCTCTCTACTGAGAGTTTTTGATTATATTTTTCATCCCCAATCCAGTCAGTATGTCCCTCAATTACAGCATCATATATTGTGTATTCGCTTAAAAACTTAGCAAAATCTTCTACATTTTCTTTGAACTCATTTTTGATTACTGATTTGTCAAAATCAAAATGGACAAGAAGATTGTATCTCTCAGGACAGCCATCGCTATCAACTTTGAACTTTTTAGGTGTATTTGGACACAAGTCTTTAGAATCCAAAACCCCATCGCCATCACTATCAATATCCACTACCTCTATAGGAGCTGGTGGAGCTGGTGGTAGCTCTATGACCTCTTTTTTGATTGGCTTAATTTCAGGCTCTATTGGAGTTAAGTCTCTATACTCACCAAATGCAAAAGTCAAACCAAGCAAGGCTACAAAATCAGCCCTTCCATTCTCATTTAATACCTCTTTGGCTTCTAGTTTTAGATGAAAATTATCTTGAAGTGCGTATCTAACACCTAAACCTACATTTAGATACTTTCCACTCTCTAGCTCATTTCTCTCATTGTCTATCCACTCATAACCTACACCAGCGATAATATATGGAACTATCTTTTTGTATTCACTATGTTCAAATAGCGCATTTACACCTACTCTATCTCTATCAGTTTCATAGATACTATTACTGTATTTAACTCCACGCTCTTTTTGATACTCAAGCTCAAAAATAGTATTGTCAAATACCCTCTTACCAGCAGAGATGCCATATACTAACTCTTCTCTATCCTTATAGTATTCATGATTATCTTGGTGAATATCAATTCCCACTTTTGGTGTTATTTCATATTTATTGTTTGCTCCAGCAAGCAAGGCTATAGAGCAGACACTTGATAATAAAATGCCAGTTGTTATTTTGTTCATCATTTTCCTTTAGATTTATTAAAAATATACGCGTAGATTATATATCTATGCAATCTATAATAACCTTAAAATTATAAACTATATTGTAATATTATTGTATGGGTTATCACAAAAAGCAAAAGGTTATCATTTGTCCAAATGGGTAGATATTGAGAAGTTTCTTATATCCTTTATAGAGAGTGAAACAAAAAAGATAGGGCTTAAAAGCGTTGTTTTTGGTTTGAGCGGTGGGATAGATTCTGCTGTTGTTGCCATATTGGCAAAAAGAGCATTTGGAGATAAGACACTAGCTGTGATGATGCCCTCCTGGCTCTCATCAGATTCGAGTGTAGAAGATGCTAGAGAGCTTTGTGAAACTTTTGATATAAAATATGAGATAATCCCTATCAAAGATATTGTTATGCCCTATGCAAAGGATATATCTTGCCCTATTAGGGTTGGAAACTTTTGCGCAAGAGTTCGCATGGCTATACTTTTTGACCTCTCTGCTAGAGAGAGAGCATTGGTTATAGGCACATCAAACAAAAGCGAACTGATGTTAGGATATGGTACTATTTTTGGAGATTTGGCAAGTGCTATAAATCCAATAGGAGATATATACAAAAGTGAGATATATGATTTTGCAAAACATCTAGGAGTTTGCAAGAGCATAATAGAAAAGCCCCCTTCTGCTGATCTTTATGAAGGTCAAAGCGATGAAAAAGAGCTAGGGTATAGCTACAAAGAGCTAGACATGGTCATAAAAGCCTTTAGTGAAGATAGAGCAACCAAGGGGGAGATGCTAAAAAGGGGGATAGAGGAGAAGTTAATAGACTTCACACTAAAAAAGATATACCAAAATCAGTTCAAAAGAGTGCCACCAATAATTGCTAAACTAACATCTAGGACTATTGGGCATGACTTTTTGTATCCAAGAGATATACTAGTATAAGGAGATAAATATGAATGTTCCATTTTTCACACAAAGCATAAAAGATGAGACAAAAAAAGAGGTGCTTCTAGCTTTGGAGGCCAAAGCAAATAAGGCTGATGAACTAGAGGATCTCTTCTCAAAAAAGTTTGGCACAACACACTCCATATCTACTTCAAATGGAACTTCTGCTATGCATCTTTGCCTCTGTGCACTCGACCTTAAAAGAGGTGATAAGATAATATGCCCTATCAATGCACACCCTTTTATACCTGAGGTGATAAGATATTTTGATGCGGAACCAATTTTTGCAGATATAGATGAGGATAACTTCACTTTAAACTTGGAGAGCTGTAGAGAGATATTGGAAAAAAATGATTCTAAAAAACTAAGAGCATTAATACTTTCTCATCATGCTGGAGTTACCCCAGAGTTGGAGAGCTTTTACAAGCTAGGAAAAGAGTATGGAATAAAAATCATAGAAGATGCCACAACCGCTCTTGGTGCAAAATATGGAGAAGAGATGGTTGGTTCTACTGGGGCTGATATATCTATTTTTAGCTTCTTTCCAGAGATACAAAATGCGATCTCAAGTGGTGGGATGATGTGCACTGAAGATGATGAGATAGCATTAAGAGCTAGGCTTTTGAGATTTCATGCTATAAAAAATGATGACAATGAGATGCGCTCAGACATTGAGTATATCTATGATGTGGTAGATATAGGATGCAAATATGATATCAATCAAATAGATGCTGCATTTTGTTTAGTAGAGCTAAAAAATGTAGAGAAGCAGATAAAATCAAGACTAGCTATTGCAGAAATGTACAATACCCTCCTAAAGGGCACCCCACATATCGCACTGCCAAAAAAAGAGAAAAACCATATCTACACAAACTACATCATCAAAATTGATAAAAACAGAGATAGCTTTGCCAAAGAGATGCTCTCAAGAGGTGTCCATACTTCACTTCATCATATTCCACTCCATCTGCATACATACTATAAAAACAAATATGCTCTAAAGGTCAATAACTTTCCAAATGCACTTAGAGTCTACCAGCAAATCCTCTCACTTCCAATCTTTCCTGGTATGACTGAGGATAGAGTAAAACATGTATGTAGTGTCATAAAAGAGGTGGCATCCACTAGAGTCTAGAGCCACTTTTGAAGTTTGTTGATAGCTATTTTTATAGCCCCTCATTTTTTCAAAAAGTACTCTCTTTTTCTCTCCTTCCCCTCTCTTTGCTCTTTTGTCTAGTTACAATAATCAAAAGAACTAGAAGAGTAAAAAATCTTGAAATTCCAATAATAAGCATAGGGAATCTAACAGTAGGTGGTAGTGGCAAAACACCTCTTTTGATAAAAATAGCTTCATCTTTTGATGGAGTTTTTGTAGTGAGCAGAGGATATGGTAGAAAAAGTAGTGAGATTTTAGTAGTTAGCCTTCATGGTGAGATTTTAGAGAGCGTAGAGAGAGCTGGTGATGAGGCTATGCTTATTGCAAAAGAGCTACCAAATGCTTCTGTCATTGTTGCCCAAAAAAGAGAAGAGGGAATAGAAAAAGCAAAAAAGCTAGGTGCTAAAGTTCTCTTTTTGGATGATGGATTTAGAGATAGGATCAAAAAATTTGATATAATTTTGAAGCCAAAAGTTGAGCCATATTTTAGATTTTGTCTGCCAAGTGGTGCATACAAAGAGCCAAAAAGTTTAGAGAAAAAAAGTGATATCTCTCTCAAAGAGGGGATAGACTACAAAAGAGTGGTAAAAATAAAAAACCCAACTAAAAAGATGGCACTACTCACTGCCATAGCAAATCCGATGCGACTAGATGAGTTTTTGCCAAAAAGTGTAGTAGCTAAAAAATATTTTAGAGATCACTACTACTTTGGTTTTGATGAAGTCAAAGAGTTTTTAGATAGCAGCGATGCCACTTCGCTTTTGGTAACCAAAAAAGATCTTGTAAAGTTAGAAAATTTCAATCTTCCTCTATCTATTTTGGAGCTAGATATTGAGATAGATTTAGGACTAATAGAAAAGATAGAAAAATATATAAAAGGATAATAAATGTCACTATTAAACAAAAAAGCACCAGAGTTTTGTCTGCCAAACCAAGATGATGTAGAGATTTGTCTAAGAGATTTGAGCGGTAGATGGATTATTCTATATTTTTATCCAAAAGATTCTACACCTGGCTGTACTACAGAAGCGTGCGATTTTAGTGCCAAAGAGCCAGAATTTGATGATATGAGTGCTATTATTTTAGGTGTAAGTCCAGATAGCACCAAATCTCATAGAAATTTTATCACCAAAAAAGAGCTAAAGATATCTCTTCTTTCAGATGTCAGCAAAGATATAATAAAAGCCTATGAAGCATGGGGGCTTAAAAAAATGTATGGCAAAGAGTACGAAGGGGTGATAAGAAGTACATTTATCATAAATCCTGAGGGTGAAGTAGTGGCTCAGTGGTCAAAAGTCAAAGTCAAAGATCATGCCAAAGAGGTAAAAGCAAAACTAGAGGAGCTACAAAAAGCTTAAATATATAGAAGCTTTTTATCCATTTAGCTTCCTGGTTCCCTATAACTCTAGTGTTCTATCTGGAACAAACCACCCA
>JAABSR010000081.1 GCA_011390245.1 Campylobacterales bacterium | reverse complement strand
ACAAAGCCTACAACACCAAAAGAGTGCACATTTGCAAAAAGAGATAAAAAAAGAGCTATAGAGGCTATAGAGAGTGCATTTGAGTATGATAGTGAGAAAATTTTTGAGGATATCAAACTTGAGGAGTATCTAGAAGAACTATCTACTTTTATAGATGGGGTAAAAAATATCCTAAGAGCTGATGTAAAATCCAAAAAGGATCTTTTTATCACACTAGATAGTGCTAGCTCTTTTGTTCAAAGCTTTAGAAGCAAGGAGAGATTTTTGGGCACACTTATTGGTGGATCAATATTTCATATTTTAAGTGCGATATTTGTCTCCATGATGCATATAAAAAGAGATGATATATCTGCTCAATATAGAGATTTTATAGAGATTTTTGAGCAGGGAATTGAACAATTTAAGATTAGAGTAAAACTTACAATAGCTATGAAGTCGATATAAAAACTATTAAATAGCTATCCATATTTTATTTTGGAACGCTCTTTGCTTTTTTCATCTTAAGATTATACTTTTAAGGATAAAAGATGAAAAAAGGAATTTTTAGAGGTTTACTTTTTGGAGCTATATCAGTCTCATTATGCTCTACTCTTTATGGGATGGAGCCAGATGGTGAGGTAAGAGGTTATGCACCAGGTGATGTGGTTAGTGAAGATCCAGTAATCCCAAATGCACCTATTTTGCTACCATCAAAAATAATAGAGATAAGTGCAATTGGTATGGGAGTAGCACCACAAAGTACTATCTCACCTGCTCAAGCCCTAGCTCTTGCTAAAAGAGCTGCAATTATTGATGCTTATAGGCAACTAGGTGAGAAGATGTATGGTATCAGAGTAAACGCTAAAGAGACAGTTAGAGACATGGTATTAAAAGACTCTACTATCAAAACCAAAGTGATGGCAGTTATCAAAAATGCAGAAATCACTGAAACAGTATTCAAAGATGGCCTATGCCAGGTAAGTATCGAGCTAAAACTTGATGGAAGAAGATGGTATGGAGCACTAACGGGGAGAAATTTCTAGCCTAAATTGAAGCCACTACTTCTTGGAGCACTACTGCTCCCTCTTCTCCTCTTTTTTGGCTGCTCACTCAAGCAAGAGATCCAAAAAGAGACCCCAAAAACAATACTTATAAAAACAAAAAAAACAGCATTTCATCAAAGTGGATTTGTAAGAGAGCTAGGCGATAGAATTGAAATCTTACTATACTCAAATGCTCAAGCACTCCTAAATCTAAAAATATATAGCGATAGTGTTTGTATAAATAGTAGTTGCATCGCAAAAAAGGAGTTTTATAAAAAATATATGGATGTAGAGTATCCAAAAAATACGATAGATTCTATATTTTTAGGCAGAGAGATTTTTGATGGTGAGGAGTTGAAGTTTGAAGATGGAGAAATGATTCAAAAAATTTATAAAAAAAATATCTATGATATTGAGTACAAAGTATCACAAAAGAGAGTTCTCTTTAGGGATAAAATAAATGGTGTAACAATCATGACTAGAGATATAACAGAGTAAGCTCTATATTCCAATTTTGCCCATAACAATATCATAACTATCTACATACCTTTCACACTTTTTGCCTCCTAGTGCAAAACAGATATCTTGCCACTCCTTGCTATGTCCATCATCTCTTGAAAATCTTCCTATCCTAAACATAAAAGCGTGAGCGTACTCATGAGCTATCACCTCTTCTACTACATAGTCCAAAGACTCTTTGAGACGCTTTTTATTTAAAACGACCCTTATTTTTCCCCTATTTTCTCCATGAGGGATATATTGTGCAAAGCCATAGAGGTTTGAGTTTATCTCATCTGAGATAAGCATGGGTATATCTGTGATATCTATAGAGTATCTCTTTAGCGAGAGCCTTAAAACTTCTGCTCTCTTCTGCTCTAAAGAGCTTATAATCTTTTGACTTAGAGGGTTTTTTTTGAAGATATAATCATCATACCATCTATAAAGAACTAAAGCTAGTGCCCCTACAAAAAGTAGGGCAAAAACTATCTGCAATCTTTTTGTAACAATTGAGGGCATAAAAGAGATTTATTAAAATGGTTTAGCGACCACAAAAACAATAATAGCTATCATGAGTACAGTTGGAATCTCATTGTAGTATCTAAAAAACTTGCCACTCTTTTTGCATCTATCTTCTCTTAGATCAATCATAAACTTTCTCAAAGAGATATGATATGCTATCAAGAACAATATAAAAAGTATTTTTGCATGTAACCATCCACCTGAAGTGAAAAGAGATGGATTTAAAACCATCATCAAAATACCAGATATCAATGAAGCAAAAAGTGCAGGATAGCCGATATATTTATAGAGCTTCTCCTCTTGTATTTTGACAACATCAACAAAGCCACTATTACTTATATTTTCTACATGATAGACAAAAAGCCTTGGTAGATAAAAAAGCATAGCAAGCCACGATACAAAAGCCCAGTAGTGAAAGATTTTGATGTATATGTAGTACTCCATTGTTCAAATCCTTTTATAAATTTGAGTATTATAGCAAAATAAAATATCTTAAGAATTTACATCAAGCTTGTAAATTCCTCTGCTAAGAAGTAGTAAAGAATCTTCAGGAAGTCTCTTTCTAAGCCTCTTTACTAGGGAGTGTACACAATCTTTTGTAATATCACTCTTCCCCCAAATAGAGACTCCCATATCTTTAATACTAATTCTAAAATCAACATTTGTAAAAAACATCTTAAAAAATCTAGCTTCTAATTTGCTAAGTCTATTCTCCACTCCTCCAACAACAAGCAACAAAGATGCAAAATTAAAATGGCAATCTACACCCTTTAGTGTAAAGTCCTCTTTACTGCTCTGGCTTCTTAGAAAGACTGCACTCAAAAGCTCTATAATATCTTCTTTTTTTATAGGTTTTGTTATAAAGTATGTAGCATTGTTGTTGATTGCTGAAAACAGATACTCTTTATCATCATAAGCACTCAAAAAGGCAAAAGGCATATCTCTATTGATATTTTTTACTTTTTTGAGCAGATTTATACCACTCATTTTAGGCATCTGTATATCACTTATTATCAAATCTAGACTATCCATGTTTTCAAGATATGTATTATATCCCTCAAGCCCATCTTTTGAAGTTAGCACTTTTTTACATAAGCCTTTTAAAATCTTCTCTACATACTGCAAGGCTCTAAGGTCATCTTCGACTATTAATACGCAATACTGCTTAAACAATTTCACTCTCCAATAAGATCTCTTTATCTATAAAGCTTATCAAAGTAACTCTCTATTTCCTTTGGTATTTGGCTCTGAGAGAACGCCCATGGATTCAAGCTGTTCTACTATTCTTGCTGCTCTATTGTATCCGATTTGTAGTCGTCTTTGGATGTAGCTAATAGATGTTTTTTTCTCATTTATTACAATCTCCTTAGCATCTTCAAAAAGCTCATCTAAATCATCACCAGAGGGCATCATTCCCTTGCCTTTTGCCAAATCACTCTCTTCACTCAAAAAATCATTATCATAATCTACAGCTCTTTGTGATTTTATAAATTCTACTATTTTTTCTATCTCATCCTCACTACTCCAAGGAGCATGCAACCTAACAAGTCCGCTCATCCCAGGAGGTGTAAAAAGCATATCTCCACGACCTAGAAGCGATTCTGCTCCAAAGCTATCTAGTATAACTTTAGAATCTATCTTTTGACCAACTTTATAGCTTATCCGACTTGGTAGATTTGCTTTTATAAGCCCTGTAACAACATCTACGGATGGTCTTTGAGTAGCCACAATAAGATGTATCCCACTAGCTCTAGCCATCTGAGCCAATCTTGCTATATAGTGTTCCACATCCTTGCCACTTGTCATCATCAAATCTGCTAGTTCATCAATAATCACTACAATATAAGGAAAAGGATCAAACTCCTCCTTTTTTGCTTTTTGGTTGTAGTTCTCTATGTTTTTTGTTTTTGCCCTACTCATGAGATCATTTCTTCTCTCCATCTCTAAGACCATATTATTTAGAGCAACTACTGCCTTTTTTGGCTGCGTGATTACTGGAGTTAAAAGATGTGGAATATCATTATATATACTAAATTCTAACATCTTAGGATCAATCATCAAAAGCTTTAGAGTATCTGGAGAGTTTCTAAAAAGAAGTGAAAGTATCATAGAATTTATCCCTACAGACTTTCCACTACCTGTAGTGCCAGCTATGAGAAGATGGGGGAGCTTTTTGAGATCAGTAACAAAAGGCTTACCAACAATATCTTTTCCCAATGCAATAGTTAGAGGCGAGGAGGCCTCTTTGAAGATTGGATCTTCAAGCACATCTCTAAGATAGATTGTCTCATAAGAGCTATTTGGAATCTCAATCCCCACTACATCCTTGCCAGGTACTGGAGCTTGGATTCTAATAGTTTTAGCTCTTAAAGCCATAGCCAAATCATCTTCAAGTGTTAAAATCTTTGAGACTTTTATGTGTGGTGCTGGTTTAAACTCAAAAGTGGTAACAACAGGCCCAACATAAGTTCTAACCACATCTCCTTCAATCTTAAATCTATGAAGTTTATCTAGAAGATACTCTATTTTTAGGTCTATCTCACTCTCATCAATTTCTACCTTTTTGCCATCAGCTTTTGTCAAAAAAGTTGTACTTGGAAGCTTGAAATCTTTTGGCTTCTCCATGCCACCTCTATCTAACCCATCTAAAAGCTCTCTATTCTCTTCTACCTCTGTAGCGATGGTTGAATACTTCTCTACCACCTTCTCTTCTTTATTTTCTTCGCTTTTCTCTACTTGATTCTCTACTTGATTCTCTACTTGATTCTCTACTTGATTCTCTACTTGATTCTCTACTTGATTCTCTTGTCTTTTTACTTGCTCTTTGATGTTTTGGGGTTTTTGTTCCTCTATTATTTTTACTTGCTCTTCCTTATCTTCTTGCTTGATTATTTTGATTTTATTTTCATAAATACTCTCATCTACATTATCAAAATCTGGCAAAGAGTGGTTTGATGCATCAATATCACTAGCTACTTCATCATCTTTTTGCTCAATAATATCTTCAAACCTATATGGCTCTGGTGTGGAGTGGCTATTTTGTTTATTCAAATTAGGATTAGGTATTGGTGGTAGCTCGCCATCTTTGCTACTACTCTTCTCTTTTTCGCTCTCTTTTTGAAGCCTTAAAATATTCAAATCATCATCTAAGAGATCATCTTTTTTTGCTCTAAATTCATCTTTTATATCTCCAAAGTAGAGAGCGCTCCTTTTTTTTGTAAACTCAATAGCCTCATCAATAGAAATATCAAAAATAATAGTAATTGCCAAAATCATAATCATAATCAAAAAAATCCAAACCCCAGCTATACCAATTATTGGCATAAGTGTTTGAACAATCCCATACCCTATTTTGCCATTGCCAGTATCACTACCTAGTACAACTGCTTGAAAAATAAGAGCTGATGCAAATAGCAATATAACTGCTAAAATAAGCTCTACTCTTCTTAGGTCAATCTTGGGAGATTTGTAAAGCCTATATAGCGGATAGAGCAAAAGAATCAGATAAACTTGGGCGATATAACCAAAATATTCACGATTTAAATTTGAAAAAAACGCCCCATAACTTCCTACAAAGCCTCTATCGCCAAAAGTCGTAGCTAGTGCCAAAAACAGAAGTGTAGCCCCAATTAGGAGTAGCAGATACTCTCTTCTAATAATATTCACCTTACATATTTAATATACTTACATTATAACAAACTATAGATTTAAAAAGTCAAAATGCCCTATTTATGGAAGTTTTGTAACACAATTTTGATACAATGATGACTATTTTAGTATTTACATAAAGGCAAAAAAATTGAGTAATCAAAATTTTAATAAAAAAACTGAGAAAATTAGACAAAATATAATAAAAATGTCAGATGATGTTAGATTTTCTTTTGAAGAGGTGGAAAAAGCCTTGGAGGATAAAAATCCAGAGGTACTAGGCCGTGTAAGCGATTACCTAAAAGATAGTAAAGAGCTAAATAGAAGTATAGAAGATAGTGCAGTAGGATGTCTTGCCCTGTATGGACCTGAAGCGACTGAACTTAGAAGGCTAATAGCATTTATGAAAATATCTAGCAATCTAGATAAAACCTCAGAAATGCTTATAAAATTTTCAAAAAGAATCTTACCATTTATGGATACTCACTACTTCAAGTTGCCAATGTACAAGGATTTAATAGAGCTTTTTAAATGTAGCGTCTTAACCATAAAGCTACAAAATGAGGCGTGCAGGGCTGATGGAGATTTTGATTATTTAAGATGTCTTAATAGAACAAAAAGTGAAGAGACTAGAAGTGATGAGCTATTCTCTTTAATGTATAAAGATATAGTCATTAGCAACTACAAAGAAGAGATGTATATTAGAGCCTCTATTGAGATATTTAATGCTGGAAGAAGAGTTGAGAGAAGTGCTGATTTAGCAGTAGAGACTATAGATCTCCTAAGATATGCAAAAAGTGGAGCAAGATAGCAAAAGAGAAAGGCTCTCTAGCCTTCAAACTTCTCTTTTGCCTTTTTTAGTGCAGCACATATATCATCTATCTGAGAGTATGGTATATGAACTTTCCAATCAGGCTCATCTCCACCAGCTAGTGAAACGCCAACTGAAGCAAAAGAGCCACTCCCCTCTCCATAAGGATCTTCTAGATTTGAAACTGTTATAGTCCCTTTTCTTGTACCTTTTAAATCAAATGATTCAACAATTGTTACTTTTCCGCTCATTTTATACCTCCTGTTTTTGTTTTTGTTTAATTAACCTTGCTATTTTAGAGTGCATTTTTAGCCACTCTCTATGTTCAAGAAGTGGAAATCCAGCATAAACTTTGCCACCGCTTATGCTTTTACTTACTCCACCTCTTGCAGCAATTGTAGCAAAATCTCCTATCTTTATGTGTCCTACACTTCCAGCCTGTCCGCCAAAAACCACATTTCTTCCAACCACTGTAGAGCCTGATAGCCCAACTTGAGCAGCAAGGATAGAGTTTTGCCCTATTTCACAATTGTGAGCAATCATGACTAGATTGTCTATTTTTGTGCCCTCTTTTATTATTGTGCTTGCAAAGAGTGCTCTATCGATTGTACTATTTGCTCCAATCTCAACATCATCTTCTATCACTACATTTCCGCTATGATATATCTTGTAGTGTCTCCCACTACTATCATGAGCATATCCAAAACCATCTCCACCAATAACAGCCCCAGCATGTAAAGAGCATCTATTCCCAATTTTGCAATCATTATATATTGTAGTGTTTGGATAGATCACACAATCCTCTCCAATTTCAACTCTATCTCCAATATAAACACCACTCATTATGGTGCTATTTTTTCCTATTTTTGTATCTTTGCCTATGTAGGCTCTCTCCATGATTTGACAATTCTCTGCGATGATTGGATCTTTACCCTCTTTTGAGATAAGAGGTTTTGCAAAATATTTTGAGATTATTGCAAAGCTTAAATATGGAGTTTTAGAGACTATTTTCACACAATCTTTTGGAGCCAAATCTAGCATATTCTTATCCAAGATAAGAGCTCCTGCTTTTGTTGATTGTAGTCGCTTTGTATGCTTTTCGCTCTCACAAAAGCTTAGCTCACTCTCTTTTGCCAAATCAAGGGCATTTAAAGAGAGTATCTCCCTATCTTCTCCAAAAAATTCTGCTCCTAAAATATTAGCTATTTTAGAGAGTAACATTAATTCCTCTCTATAGAGATTACACCACTTCTTACTATATCTTTTGGTTTAAATCTCTTCATAGCTTTGAGAAAGTTTGAGATTCTTGTTGGTTTATCTGAAGCCATTGC
>JAABSR010000080.1 GCA_011390245.1 Campylobacterales bacterium | reverse complement strand
TCTTTGGATATCCATAGCTGCATTGGCTCACAAGTGCTTGTACCTCTAGAAGTATTGCACGACTCCCTTCCAGTATGACAGTTATGGCACTTCCAGCTTGTGAGGCCTTTTTTGAGAAAAATGAGTTAGCGGCATCTTTTGCACTTACCAATCCTGCACTACTCATCTCAAATATCCCTATTTCACTTGTTGTGCCAAAACGGTTTTTGAAGGCTCTTAACATTCTTAGCTCTTTTCCTACATCGCCTTCAAAATAGAGTACAGTATCAACCATGTGTTCTAGCACTCTAGGGCCTGCTATTGAGCCCTCTTTTGTGATGTGCCCAATAATAAAAATAGCAATATTTTCATCTTTTGCTTTTCGCATTAGCTCAAAAGTGATCTCTCTAACTTGTGTAACACTTCCAGGTGCTGAGGGAAGCCTCTCAGAGTATATCGTCTGAATAGAATCAATAACCAAAAACCCAAACTCACCACTAGTGACTTGAGGTGTGATAGATTCTAGTTTTATCTCTGAGAGCATGAAGAGATTATCGCTCAAAGAGCCAATCCTGCTCGCTCTTGATTTTATCTGAGAGAGCGACTCTTCTCCACTGACATAGAGCACTTTATTGCCATTTTGTGCAAGATTTCCTGCTATTTTTAGCAGTAGAGTTGATTTGCCAACACCTGGACTTCCACCTATTAAGACAAGACTTCCAGGAACTATGCCACCGCCTAAAACTAGATCTAGCTCATCTTCAAAAGAGGAGAATCTTGATATCTCTTCATGAGATATTTCAGTTATTGGCAGAGGTTTACTTGTGGCACTTTTGGTAGTCGTGCTCTCTTTGAGTACTTTTATCTGTTCGCTATTTAGCTCCAAAAAGCTCTCCCAAGAGCCACAATTTGAACATCTACCTACCCATTTTGTACTCTGAAAACCACATGCTTGACACTCAAAAAGTGATGCTTTTTTTGCCAAATTTTACCCTTAACTTTTGTTGTATGAATATATAGAAAAAGCCATCATCAAAACTAGTGGCAACAAGATTGATACTTCTGGGTTTATAAGACCTGAGGTTGAGAGTTTTGATAGTGCAAAAAATAGCCCCCAACTACTTAATGCCAACATGATTGCTTTAAATGCTAGAAGTGAAAGATTTTCATATCTTGATTGAAGAGGTGCAAATCTACAGATAACAAGACCAAATAGAGGTGCAAAAAGTGGAAACATAAGAAGTGAGTAGAGAACACTTCTTATCTTGTCTGTATTGATACCCTCAATATTTAGCAATTTAATAGACTCTATGGCATCTATGATTGAGAGCACGCCTCTAGTCTCATAGACATTATCCAGTATTTTTGGCTTAAATCCTCTAAGTGTCTCTAATCTATCTGCATTTTGAACATCCAAGCCCTCACCACCTAGCTCTAGAGTATCTGGCTTTTTGATAATTGTCGGAGATTCTAATATCCAAAAATCATCCCTATAAAATGCTCTATCTGATTTTATAATCCTTTTTAAATTTCCATTTTCTAGCTCATAAATCCTAATAACTTCAGCTCTTTGAAATAGTGGATAGAGCCTCTCAAAGTAGATATATGAGTTTTGATACTTGACAAAAAAGTTCTCTTTTGATGTTACAGTTGTGCCATTGTCTTGAATATTGTCTATCCTCTCTTTTGCGTAGGCAAATGAGGTCGAGTTTAGTGCAATCAGAGATAGCGTAGCTAGTAGTGAAATAAAAAATATTATAGATGATACA
Source organism: Campylobacterales bacterium (assembly GCA_011390245.1). Taxonomy (GTDB): domain Bacteria; phylum Campylobacterota; class Campylobacteria; order Campylobacterales; family JAABSR01; genus JAABSR01. The sequence goes on along the minus strand of JAABSR010000080.1, from coordinate 6,130 downwards.
CTCTTTTTTGAATAACCAATCGCATTTAGTGCTAGAAGCTCATTTCTTTTTATTAGTGACAAAATTGTTGTGATCTGTGAAAGAATAACAGATAGGGGGAGTGTGTAATTTAGTGCAAATAGAGCTACGCTTGAAGAGTAGATGATCTTTATATTGGCAGAATCTGGTAGCTTGTGAGCGTTTGAAAGATAGTCTATTCCCACATAAAAAAGCTCTAAGGCAATCAATATAAAAAATAGATATTTTATATAGGTTGAGAAGATAAACTTAAATAGTAGCATCTGCTTTTTGCGAGTAGTTTGATTTTACCCTCTCAAGACTCTCCCCATCCATTAGTGATATTACTGCTTGCTTTGCTCTCTCTATGATAGTATCTATGATTTTTTGCTCCTCTGTGCTAAATTTTGAAAGCACATAATCACTTATCTCAAATCTTGTATCTTCAGGCTTTCCAACACCAATTCTAACCCTAGTATAGTCACTCCCAAGTTTTTTATCAATTGATTTTAAACCGTTGTGACCACCTGAGCCTCCACCTTTTTTAAATCTTAGTACACCAAGCCCTAAATCTATATCATCGTGGATAACAACTAAGTTTTCTATATTATAGTAGCTACAAACTGCTTCTACGCTTTCTCCTGAGAGATTCATAAATGTTTGTGGTTTTAGGAGGAAAAAATCAGAAACTTTGTAGAGTTCGCCTTTGAACTCTCTTTTGTTGATAGGCGTAGGTTTCAAGGAGTTTAGCAGAGAATCTACTACCTTAAAACCTACATTGTGTTTGGTCTCTTTGTATGCATCACCAGGATTGCCAAGACCTACTATGAGCATCTACTATTTGGCTTTTATAACGCCTACAACTGCATCGCTAACTTTTTCAAAAACTATCACACCCTCATGCTCTGGAATATCTCTTATTAGGTAAGCTTCCCCAACATCAAGAGGTGTTACATCAAAAAAGTACTCTTCTGGTAGATTTTCAGGTTTACATTTTACTTTGATTCTTTTCTTTGACATTATCAATACACCTTTGTTTCTCAAACCTTTTGGTGTACCGCTAACCCTTACAGGGACAAAAAATTTAGAGGTAACTCCATTTGTTGCTACCATCAAATCAACATGTAAAAGATCACTTGTGATAGGGTCTTTTTGGTACTCTTGTACCACGACTTTGACCTCTTTACCGCTTAACTTTACAGGGAAAATAAGGCTAGTTTTTTGCTTTACCGCTCTAATAAACTCATTTTTTTTAAATGCACAGTGGATATTTTCCACACCTTTGCCATAAATATTGGCAATTAGATAACCATCTCTTCTAAGTGCTTTGACTTCAGACTTAGAAGTACTCTCTCTAACTACACCTTCTAACATATATGTTTCCTTAAAAAATTAAATTTTTGGATGGCGATTTTACCTAAAATATCCTTATACTACCAATCTAGTGCCAAAAATATGGCTGTCAAAAAGTAGTTAGCAGCAAATATAGTTACTGAGGAGTAAACAACTGCTTTGGTTGTAGATATACCAACTCCTCTAGCACCTCCGCTAGTTTTGTACCCTACATAAGTTCCAATGAGGCTTATTAGATATCCAAAGATAAGAGCTTTGATTAGTGAAGTTGTAATATCAGTAGTCACTAGGTATTGAGAGATGATATCTTGATAGTTTGTAGCATTTACACCCAAAATATGAACCGAGACAAGATAAGCACTCACATTTCCTATAAAATTAAACGCAATAACTAATATTGGCAGAGATATGGTCGTGGCATAAATTCGTGGGATGAGAAGATATCTTTGAGAATCAATTGCTAGAGTATCTATAGCATCTATCTGTTCCGTGACTTTCATAGTGCCAAGCTCTGCTGCCATAGCTGAGATGGCTCTAGAAGTTAGCATAAGTGCTGCAAAAACTGGACCTAGCTCACGAGTGATGGCTATAAATATCGTATAGCCCATAAAACTCTCAGCTCCAAACTGGCTAAAACCTTGATAGAACTGCACTGCTAAGACCATGCCTGTAAATATTGCAGTAAGTGATATCACCCAAAACGAATTTGCCCCAATAGAATCAATATGCTTGAATATCTCTTTGACTCTAAAAGGCGGGGTTGCGTATTTTGGTAAAAGCAAAAGGTGGAAGATTATAAACTCTCCAAAGCCCTCAAGACTTTTATAAAAAACAACTACGGGTTTACCAAAAATTGTGAAAAATTTCTCTATCATTAGGTACCAATACTTCAATAAAATATGGATATTGTATAATAGAGAATCTAAAAGATAATAAAGGGGAGGATTTTATGGCTGATGAAGAGAAAGATGAGAAAGACGAGAAGACCAAGAAAAAAGGTGGAAACAAACTAATAATCTTTATAGTAGCCGGTGTTTTGGCACTACTTTTGATAATAGGTATAGTTGTAGCTGTTTTGATGATGGGCGGTGATGAGCCAGTAGATCCTGGTGCTGCTGGTGGGGGTGCAAGTGAAGGTGTGGCACCTGCTAAGTCAAAAAATACTAATCTTCTTTCCGTTGGAATGATATATCCACTAGATCAGTTTATAGTAAATCTTTTGACACAAAGTGGAAGAAGATATCTAAAAACAACAGTAAATCTAGAACTAAGTAGCCCCTCTTTGATGTCAGAGCTAGAGAGTAAAGAGGCAGTCATCACTGATACGGTCATCAATATCCTATCCTCAAAATCGCTAGAGGAGATATCTACGATCAAAGGAAAAGAGAAATTAAAACAAGAGATCATCGAGAGAATCAACGAGTATCTAGTAGATGGGCAGATAGATGGTGTCTATTTCACGCAATTTGTAATACAGTAAGGCTTTATGTGTGATAGGGGTTGATATTGTCTCAATAGCTAGGATTGAGAAATTTATAGAGAGATTTGAAGAGAGAGCACTTGATAGGTTTTTGACCCAAGATGAGAAAAAGAGCTTCAAAAAGAGTAGCTCCATAGCTGGAATCTGGGCAGCAAAAGAGGCGATATCAAAGGCACTAGGTTGTGGGATATGTGCTGATTGTGGATTTTTGGATATTGAGATATACAAAGATAGCAGAGGTGCACCAAAGGTTAGGCTAAAAAAAGAGGTTATCGAGAGATTTTCTATAAAGAGATGCGAAATCTCTATCAGTCATGAAAAAGAGTACGCTATAGCTTACTCTTTTGTAGAGTGCTCTTGAGGTATTTTGATTATAAATTTGCATCCATTTTTTAGATTTTTGTAAGATATAGAACCACCTAGATGTTGTTTGAGTGCTTTATAAACTAGATATAGCCCCATACCCTCCCCATGGGATTTTATCTTGGTGCTTACATAGGGTTCAAACAATCTATCCCCAATGACCTCATCAATCCCTAGTGCATTGTCTTTGATGTTTATCACAAGATAGCCATTGCTCTTTTTTGCAGAAATAGTTATTGTTCCATTCTCAATCCCTCTCCTCTCCATGGCTTCTATGCTATTTTTTATCATCTCATTTGCGATAGTTTGTAAGCTCTCCACATGACCTTCAAATATTAGGTCTTGATTGATATCTAGTTCAATTTTGAGCTTAATATTTTCAATCGATTTGGTATAGATGTTTTTATATCTTTGGAATATTTTGTAGAGATATTCACTCTTTTTGCTATTTGAGTTCATTACCTGTGAAAAATTTGTTATCACTTCTGAGAGTTTCTGCATAGAGCACATAGATGTCTCTATTGCTTCATCTATAAGCTTTCTAGAATCCTTATCCATCTCTATATCATCAAGCATGGCTGAAATAAGTTCTAGATTTAGAGATACTGCATTTAGAGGCTGCCTCCAATGGTGAGCAATCTCTTCTATAAAAGCTATCTTATTTTTTAGTGTCTCCTCTCTAGCTCTTCTCTCATCCTCTTTTGAACTTATGTAGATAGAGTAGTTAATATATGCCACTTTTTGTATATTTGAGATTAGGGTGGAGGCATCAAAAGGTTTTAATATGTAGCTCTCAGCCTTTAGTTCTAGGGCATCTATTATATGATTTACATCAGAGTAGGCACTCAAAAATAGAACTTTTATATTTTTATCAATCCTCTTTAGCTCTCGCACCATATCAAGTCCATTCATCTCTGGCATATTGATATCGCTAACTATAATATCAACTCCCTCCTTTTTGAAGACCTCAACACCCTCAACACCATTTTTTGCAGTAAAAACTCTATATTTTTCTTTTGATATAAGCTTCTCTAGTATTGAAAGAGCCAATATATCATCTTCTACTAAAAGAATTTTTAGATTCTTTTTGAACTCTTCAAATGAGAGTAAGCTTACTCCTAGCATTTTCGCCCTTTTTTTGATATTCCACCTAGTTATCTACCTAAAGCATAGCTATTTTTTACTTTTTTCGAACTTTTGATAATTCTTACCATAAAAGGATTGTAGCTATCTTTTTCTTGTAAATATATATATTACTCCTTGAGTTGGCTTTTTAGTTTTTTAGTTTTGTTTGAAGCGGTAGGCGGTACAGAGAAATGTTGTAGTGGTTTGTGGTATAATTTCGCATGAGCAAAAAAGATAGAATCAACAAAGATATAGACAATTTAAGAGAAAAAAGAAAAGATACATTCGCAATAGTATTTGCACTTTTATCAGGCTTAGCAATACTGTTTTATTCTATTGTAACAGGTGAAAAGCCAATTTATGTTTTATTGGTCGGAGTCGTTGGTTTTATAGTATTGCTATATTTCACTCATCAATATAAAAAGATTGATTATCAGATAAATGATAGACTAGATGATTTAGAAAAGGAGGATTAATAATATGTATGAAATTATTGCAACGGCTATCATGGTAGCTTCACTTTTTGCGGTGGTGTATATGTTTAGAGAAGACAATAGAAAACTGCACAAATCTCACTAAAGCCTTGACACACTCAGGTAAAAAAGCCTCTTAAGTTTATCTAAACTCTTTCGGAGCCCCGAAAATATTTGGGAATCTTAACTGTAAATACAAAGATACTAAATAAATTTGGTGCTCCAAGATATAAGAAAAATTTAATCTTTAAGATCGTACTCTCCGCACCTCGATATCTTTTGACTTGATTTATGTTTTTATGTTGTTGTGAGGGACAACAATCTACAATGCCATGATATAATACTGTATTACAAAATACAAAAGGAGTTTTATGGTTGCGACTGTCCGTCTTGATGATGTTTTGGAAGAAAAACTAAGTAGCCTAGCAGATAGACTGCACAAGAAAAAAAGTGATGTAATACGCGAGGCAATAGAGTATTATGCTAAAAGTATTGAAAAAAGTAGAAAAAGTAGGATTCTTAAGGCAGTAGAGAAAACAAAAAACGGAGATAAGGAGGAGTGCGAATCTCTTGAGGGGACTTTAGATGATGGTCTGTAGAGGCGAAATTTGGCTTGCAAATCTTAATCCCATCAAAAAAAATAACGAAATGGGCAAGATTCGCCCTGTGCTTGTTTTTCAAAATGATGAATTAAATCATAGCGAATATCCAACAACTATTATAATTCCTCTTACTACTTCTCTCATAGATGATGCAGAACCTATCCGTTTGAGGGTGAAAAAGAGAGAAAAGTTGATAGTAGATTCTGATTTGGTGATCACACAAATACGATCAATCGATAATGATAGGTTTGTAGAGAGATTGGCAACTCTCTCTAAAGATGAGATGAAAAAAGTAAAAGAGCTTTTTGATGAAGTGGTGTAGGTTGTTGTGCTTCACAACAACGCAAAATATAATTGTCGTGGTGGGGATACCACGACCTACGAAGCTCGCCCTAGTTGGTGCCATTAAGTTAAGAAAAAAATATGATTATATTATTGGAAGTGGGGCTTTAGTCCCGCCTAGTTTAACTCTTGTATGCATTCCCAAGCTGGAGCTTGGGAACGAGAGGAACTACTGGATGCAACGGACATCGTAGCTCTGGCCACTCTCCTGATCGACATCAACTGACCAACCTTGTTCAAACAACACACGTCCTACATTGCCGGTTTCTTTGGATTCGGAAGACCAGTAGCTGTCGTTACTAAAGCCCACATCCCTGTGACAACCATGATAGGTGGTATTGGCAGAGTTAGCCATGGCAGTTGATTCGTAAGAGCTGTCGTAATTAGGTATAAAA
>JAABSR010000079.1 GCA_011390245.1 Campylobacterales bacterium | reverse complement strand
TATCCCAAGTACCACCGTTGTTTGTACAGGCGGATTGGGATGGTTTGGAGTAGGTGGCGGTAGTGCTTGATGAGCTTGATGAAGAGGATGAACTACTAGCCCCCTTCTTCACCCAAAATCCTTCACCTGAAAATATACTTGTAGGATTTTTCACCCAACCAGTACCATTATATGCATAAACTACATTAAAATCATAAGTTGACTGTAAATTGGTGAGGTTTCCTCCTGTACCAAATAGATGCCAACCAAGAGAAATATCTGAAAAACTAGGCGTACAGTAGCTCTCTTCACATGAAGGACAAGAATTATCCGGTGCTGAAATAGTCACCTGCTTTGCTTCATCTACTTTTACCCAAAACCCTCTACAACTTTTTATATCTGCAGGATTGGTAGTCCAATTTTTATCAAAGCTAAACACTGCTTCTGCATCCTGAAATTGGGAACTACTTATAGATGTAGTGAAAGGATTCCCTATGAGATTCCACCCTTTTTGCAGCTCAATATCTAATGCTTACGACGATGATAAACCAAATAAAATCAATAAGCTGATTATTCTCATTTTCATAATTTTACTCCATAATCCAAGATTTAATATTTAGATTGTACACTTAAGAAAATTAAAATAAAGAATTGGTGAGAAAATATCGCTGTTTGTGAAGATTGTGAACTTTAACTATTTTGTTAGTCTATCGACAACTCTTCTCACCACAGGAACTACAAAAAGAGCTATAGGAAAAGCTATGATAAATGCTGAGGGAAAGGCTTTGAACATCCAATCATCTACAAATGTAGGAGTGATTCCAAGATTTATAAAAGTTATAACACCAGACATCAAAAATGACATTATAGAGGCCATTAAAAATGCAAAAACAATCGAATAGTATTTTTTATCAATCACAAAATCTCACTTCTGTTTTTTATTTTGTGGATTCTACTAAAAGGGAGCATAAATTTTGATTTGTGGCATAGATGAAGCGGGAAGAGGAGCACTAGCAGGGCCACTTGTGCTATGCGGAGTTGTTCTTTTAAAAGATATAGCTGGTTTAAGAGATTCTAAAAAACTTAGTGAAAAAAGAAGAGAAGAGCTAAGTGAACAGATACTACAAAACTCAATCAAAAAAATTGTTTTTGTCAAAAATAGTAAAATAGATAAAATTGGTCTATCACTATCTATAAAATATGCACTAGAAAAAATAGTAGAATCTATAAAAGCAGATAGATATATTTTTGATGGCAACTGTTCATACAACATCTCCACAATAGAGAGCATAATAAAAGCAGATGATACTATCAAAGAGGTAAGTGCTGCATCAATATTGGCAAAAGTCTATAGAGATAGATATATGAAAAAGATTGGAGAGAGATTTCCAGAGTATGGTTTTAAAGTCCACAAAGGGTATGGCACAAAAAAACATATAGAATCTATTAGAGCTTTTGGAGTATCAAAAATACACAGAATCTCTTTTAAAATTAATCACAATGCTCACAATCTAGAGCTTGAGATCAAAAATTGATGATAAAACTATATTTTATTAAGTCAAAATTGCCTATATTTTCAAAAATTTTCAAAAATTTATTGTATATTTAACCAAATCAACTCTTTTTATGGTAATATTTAGGCCTGATTCCAAACAATACAGATACAAAGGGGTTTTATGAAGAAAAGTGAATTTATCTCAAAAGTGGCTGAGCAGGCAGATGTTTCCAAAAAAGATTGCGAGGCTGTATTTGATGCTGTCTTAGCTACGATTACAGATACTCTAAAAAAGGGTGAGGATGTTCCTTTTATAGGTTTTGGTACTTTCAAGACTATAGAAAGAAAAGCCAGAGAGGGTAGAAATCCATCAACTGGAAAACCTATGAGTATAGCTGCATCAAAAGGCGTCTCTTTCAAAGCAGGAAGCAAACTAAAAGAGGCTATAAACTAAACTTTACCTAGCAATAAGCCACAAAAGAAGCTCTCTTTTGCTGGCAACTTATATTATATTCCAGGTGCTCTCCACATAGAATCACTCAGACCTTTGTCCACTAATTTTTTTTGAATTTTATAGACTTCTAGCCACCTCTCTTTGATCTCTTGATATTTGTTGAAGTTACTCATATTTGGCTCTATTTCATTCTCCCAATAGACTATCTCTTTTGATGCTTCAGCTATAGATTTATAGACACCCGCTCCAACACCAGCAGCCATTGCTCCACCAAGTGAGGTAGCCTCTTTTACAAGTGGTATTTTGACCACTTTACCAGTCACATCAGCCAATATTTTTGGCCACTCTTTGCCTTTTGAAGCTCCCCCTGCAAAAACAATCTCATCACTCTGTATTGAACTAAATTTGGCAATATTTTCTAGATTTATAGCACTAACAATAGCAGCGTTCTCTTGTAGGGATTTAAATATTGTAGCTTTATTGCACCTATTTGGATCTATATTTAGGTTTATAAATGATGGGGCTGCGTGATACCATTTTCCATAGTCCATCACATCTGAAAATATCGGCATCACACCGTACGAACCCAAAGGGACATCTTTTGATATCTCTTCTAATATCTCATAAGCATCTCTTTTTTCATCATGTGCTCTTTTTATCTCTTCATTACAAAATCCATCTCTAAACCATCTCATCACAAGTCCAACAAAAAAAGTTATCGCTTCAGCTTGATATAGACCATCAACTACATGTGGGTTTACTCTTATTTTCATAGATTTATCCACTTTTGGACTATCTAGATTTATTATCTGCTGCCAAAAAGTTCCACCAAGTATCGCACATCCGCTCTTTTTTACCACACCAAGTCCAGCACATCCTAGCTGAACATCACCACCACCAAGCACAACTTTTGTCCCCTCTTTTAAAAGTAGATCTTTTGTGGCTACCCCTCTAACTTCTCCTATAACCTCTCCACTCTCCAAACACTCTGGAAAAATATCACTCTTAAGACCGCAAATAGATGCTAGTTCGCTATTGTATTTTCTGTTTTTGAGTGAGAAGATTCCTGAAGTTCCAGCATTAGAAGGCTCGCTCACTATCTCTCCGCAGAGCTTATACAAAACCCAATCACTAATCATAGACATCTTCGCACACTTAGAATATATCTCTTGCCTATTCTCTTTTAGCCATAGCAACCTAGGAATAGCCCCTAGAGCATAAGTCTGTCCTGATTCTTTATAAAATGCCTTCTCTCTTTTTTTATCTTCAGCTTTTAGTTTTGATACCTGCTCACTTGCTCTTCCATCTACATTTGCTACTGCCCAAATCTCTTTGCCTTCACTATCATATAGTACTATCCCCTCTCTCATTGATGAGCTAGTAATTGCCAAGATATCATTTGGATCAATATCTGCGGACTTTATAGCATTGTTTATACATCTGCATATAATCTTCCAGTTGTTTTCACAATCAAAATTCATAGAGCCTTCAACGCCAGATTCTGGAATGTGTTTCCACTCTTCTTGTGATATTCCAAGCTGTCTGCCAGAGGGATCAAAAATAACTGCTCTTCCACTTCCTGTGCCCGCATCTATAACTAAAAAATATCCATTATTTATTCTCATTTTTGACCTTTTTTTAGTTTATCCCTATGTCCATCTCTAAATTTATCCACCTTTGGTGCGATTACTAATTGACAATAGCCCTGATTTGGATTTTTACTAAAGTAGTCTTGATGATACCCTTCAGCCTCATAGAATGTCTCAAGAGGAACTATTTGTGTTACTATCTCATCTCTAAATTTTTTTGATGCCTCTTTTTTTGAGTTGAGAGCTATCTCTTTTTGTAAGAGATCATGATAAAAAATCACAGATCTATATTGCACTCCAATATCATTCCCCTGTCTATTTAAAGTAGTTGGGTTATGTATATTCCAAAAAATATCTAATATCTCTTCATAACTAATCTTGGAGCTATCATACTCTATCTGCACAACCTCTGCATGATCACTTTTGCCACTACTTACAAGTGCATAGGTTGGATTCTCTTCTTCTCCACCGCTATAACCACTTCTAACGCTCAAAACTCCATCCACCTCTTCATAAACTGCTTCAATACACCAAAAACAGCCTCCACCTAGTGTAGCTTTTTTTATATCTTCGCCCATCAAAACTCCTACTATAAAAAACAAAATAGATAACCTATAAAACAACACTACTCCCCTTATTGAAGCTTTAATCAAATTTTTACAGTTATTTTGTTAAAGATAGATTAACTTTTCAAAAAGGTGACTAAATGATAAAATATGAACTAATAACATCTATCATAAAAGATTACCCACATATAAAGGTACTTTTGATTTTAGATAAGTATGAAAAAGAGATAATATCAGAATTTGCAAAAAAGGTAAATTCACTTGAAGGTGAGCTTGATTTGTTGATATTTAGCGACAAAGAGATGGTGGATTTAAAAGAAGATGATTTTACTTTGATACATGAAGTAGAGCTATTTGAAAAAAGGAGCCCAAAAAGTAAAACTTATGAGTACTCATTCTCATTTTCTAAACCATGTAGTAGTGAGAGATTGATAAAATTTTATCAAATTTTAGAAAACTCAGGCGAACTTATACAGATTTTTGAAGATGGTGGTGTTGATATTTGGGAAGAAAAGGATAGAATCCAAGAAGCAAATTTTGTAGCTGTCAATGACACCAAGCTTGATGAAAACATCATTATGCTTAGTGCCAAAAAAATGCATGGATGGAGGAGTATGTTTTGAAATTTTTTTATAGTGAATCAGAGATTGACCATATAATTGCTGAGGATGCCAATAGTTTTGATATAACTTCAAATGCACTCAAAATAGGCGGAGAAGGCTCACTAAGCTTTATGCCAAAAGAACAAAGCGTAGTGTTAAGTTCATTGGTTCTAGCGAAATCTATTGGTAAAAAGTTTGACCTAGATGTATCAACTTATAAAAAAAATGGCGATACTTGTAGCAAAGGAGATATATTTATCTCTTTTGATGGAGAGTGCAGGGATTTGCACAAAATATGGAAAATAGTCCAAAATCTTTTTGAGAGATCATTTAGCATATCAACCTATACAAAGATGATGGTAGAAAAAAGTAGCGTACCAATATATACAAATAGAAAAGCACCAATAAACTCCAAAAAAATAGCTCAAGAAGCAGTGATAAATGGTGGTGGTTTTATACACAGATCAAATCTTTCAGATTCTATCTTGATATTTGAAGAGCACCTAATCTATACTCACAGTAGTCTAGAAGATACTATCAAAAGCATTAGAGAGGAATACAAAGAGCACAACATTTCAATAGAGTGCTCAACAAAAGAGAGTGCGACTAGATTTGCAAAACTAGATATTGATATACTCCAGCTTGATAATTTTACCCAAGAAGAGCTAGGAGAGCTAATAGAGAGTATAAAAAAGATAAATAGCAACATCAAAACCTCAGCAGCGGGCGGTATAAATTTAGAAAATATTGAGAATATAAGCAGCTGTGGTGTAGATTTTATCATCACCTCTGCACCGTACAATCAAAAACCTATAGATATCAAAGGGGTCTTCACAAGAGATGATGAGTGATTTTTAAAGATTTTTTTTATACAATTGCAACCACAAAGTGATAAGTAGGGATACGCAAGCCGAACGGACTTTGTAAATTTATATAGGAGTTTTTATGAAAAAACTGTTTTTTGTATTTTTGGCACTTACAGGTGTTGCGTTTGCTGCAGAAGCAAATGAGATGTTAAAAGCATATAGTGTTGTCGCTGCTGGTGTTGGTCTTGGACTTGCTGCACTTGGTGGAGCTATAGGTATGGGAAATACAGCTGCTGCAACAATCGCAGGTACTGCTAGAAACCCAGGACTTGGTGGAAAGCTATTGACAACTATGTTTATCGCACTTGCGATGATCGAAGCACAAGTTATCTATACACTTGTTATTGCTCTAATAGCTCTATACGCTAACCCTTTTCTATAAAATCTTTTAGATTCAAGGCATCAAGCCTTGAATCGCCACTTTTGCGGTCATGGTGGAACGGTAGACACGCCATCTTGAGGGGGTGGTGCCTTCGGGTGTGAGAGTTCAAATCTCTCTGACCGCACCATTTTATACCCTATAAATTGGGACTTTCATCAATACCAAAAAAATTATTTTTCCCTTTCCTAGCTTAGGATTTTTATGCAAAATTGGAAAAAAATAAAAAGGGGATATATGGTTTTAATAGTTCAATACAATACCATAGAAACGGCAGGATATTTTATAAAAATTCTTCAAAAATACGGAGTCGATTATAATATTATCGATCTTGAAAAGGGCGATAAACTTCCAAAAAATTTTACACATTCTCATCTGATATGTATGGGAGGGTATGATTCTGTTTATGATGATATATTTAGGATCAATACAGAGATGGAATTTATTAGAGAATCAATAGATAAAAATATCCCATATTTTGGTGTCTGTCTAGGTGCTCAATTTTTAGCAAAAATCGCCAATGCTGAGGTTTGTAGGTGTGAAAAAGGTGAGCATGGATTTAAAGAATATAAAAATTTTATCATCAAAGATGATCCGATATTTTATGGATTTGATAAGAGTGAGTTTCACAATTTTCACATACATAATGACTGTATAAAAACAAATGAGCATTTGGTGCAACTTTGCAAGGGTAATGATTATGATGTACAGATGATAAAATTTAAAGACAACTGCTATGGAATCCAAGGTCATATAGAGATAGAGGAAGATAAGCTGCAAATTTGGCTAAAGGCAGACAAAGATTTAAAAAAGTTAGACTATGAGCTAGAATTAAAAAGATACCATCAGTTAAAAAATGAGCTAGAATCAACAGCAGAAATCTTTATCTCAAATTTTTTGAAGTATCCTCTAACACTATCGCCTCATAAATGAAAAAATGGTAGATAAAGCTATGAGGGTATTACCCAAAATTCCTCTTTAGCACATCTATAAGCTTCTCTTTCTCTTTTTCTATATTTAGATTATCACCATAAACATCATGCATAGAGTATGTCTCTAATCTTTTAGCTCCACAAAACTGAAATGTTTTATGTAGTGCAATATTTGCTTCATCTACACTCATCCCCTCAAAAAAGCCATCTTCATTGTTAAATTCACTCACTGGGCAATTGTAGGTAAAACTTAGCATGTATGATTTGTCTTGCATCAAACCACCGCTACCATATTTTGAAGAGGGATCATCTTTGCTTCTTCCATCACTATTAAATATCCCCCTACCCTTTCCATTTGAAAATATCTCATCAATATATTTTTTGCCAAGCCATGGTAACCCCATCCAATAAACAGGAGACTGTACAAAAAATGCATCAGCCCACTGGAACTTCTCCACTTCCTCATCTATGTTGTAACCTGATTCTATCTCTGTTTTTTTGGTAGTAAGCCCTTTTTGAGAGAGGTAATTCTCTGTGCTTTCTAAAAGTAAACTATTTAGATTCCCCTCAGCAAATCCTTCATATTTTTGGTGAAGATTTAGCAGTAGAATATTTTTCATGATTGCTCCTTGTTTTGATTCTTAGGATTATAGCAAAAAAGCGAAAGTAGTGATGGGGGTTTATGGATTCGTCGTGGTGGAGTTACCACGAGCTACGAGGTTAAGGAGTCAAATAGTCTTATATGTTATCAGTTCAGTAGATATATGCATTCCCACGCCGGAGCATGGGAACGAGTCAATAATCAAATAAACCAAAGTTACTGTCCGCCTCTAACGCACCGCACATAATAGGTATCGGTCTTAGCATTCCAATCGTCATTGCCGTCGTTGAAAGTGACAGCCCACGCACGGGCAGTATCACTAGCAGGGGTAGTAGCACTCCAATAATAACTCAAATAATCGCCAGAGGAAACATTTTGAAATACTGGGGATATAGCGGGATTGTACCTACTTTTATCTGCTAGACTGTATAGCTCTTCGTAGTTGGGGAGCCTCCAGTCGGAGTAGCCTCCCAAGCTTATATCTTCACAAGTAGTGAGGGCGGTAGCCCAGTTCATCCTACTACCTACGGCATTGTCCTGCCACATAAGTCCGCTAGAGGTGTCTAGGACTACCTCTTTAGTGCTATCTCTTAGATACTCTGCATGTAGCGAGAGACTCGCCATGCACAAT
>JAABSR010000078.1 GCA_011390245.1 Campylobacterales bacterium | reverse complement strand
TATGCTATCTTGTCTCTTTTTTTCATCCTCAATCCTCACTCTTTTGGATAGCTCTTCTTCTACTCTCTCTTGAAGGTTTTGATTGAACTCTTCAAGTTTCTCCTGAGCCTCTTTTCGCTCAGTGATATCTACTAGAGTTATACGCCATCCTAGCATTTTTGATTCTTTATCTATCTCTACATCTATTTCAGCCAATACCCACTTTGGCTTTTTTCTATCTATCTCTTTTAGTGGTAGGGCAATATTTTGTTTCTCCCTACTCTCTTGTGCCTCTCTTCTAGTTGACAAATAGGAACCATCCCAGCCATCTTTGATAAAAAGCGTAAGAGAGGAGTGTAAAAGAGACTCTCTATCAACTCCTAAGAGCTTTACTGCTGCAAGATTAGCACGAGTGATGATTCCTTTGGCATTGAGTGTCAAGTATCCACAAGGGGCAAACTCATAGAGATCAGCAAACTCTCTATGAAGTGCTTCTAGCTCTATGCGAGAGCGTTTTAGCTCTTCATTTTGTAGCTCTAGTTCTATTTGGTGTAACTTTAGCTCTTCGATAAGCAGAGGGACATCATCTGAGAAAGTATTATCTATCTCTTGATTATTTTCAAGCCTCTCTTTTGCCTCATTGAGTAAATTTATATTGGGAGCTACAAGAAGTTTGTATGGTGGCATGGATTCCTCTCTGCTCATTTTTAGCCAACTTGCACAAAGTGAAGAAGAATACGATAAGGACAATCCTCTTTGTGAATAATGACACCTGAGATGGAGAAAGTGTGTCGCTTGCCATTGGATTCTAACTCCAAAGATTTGGCTTCAAAATCAACTCCATTGGCTATTGCATCATCAAGTTTCTTTTGCAAGCCACTCTTTTTAAATACCCCATTTGCTATAGCAGAGAGTTTAGAGTTTAGAAAATCCTCTTTTGGGTAGGCTAGCTTCTGGACAAAGGCGGTATTGGCTATGACAATCTCCCCATCGTTATTTAGCACCACCATAGGGTCGTTGTGTATGTCAAAGATATTTCGCAAAAGCTCCCAAGTTCTCTCTTGTTGCAAGACTAAATCATGGAGTTTATCTTGAATCTTCTTTTGTTCATCGATGCAAGTAAATGTAAGCACGGCACCATCAATTTTATTATCTGTTGTGCGATAAGGCATGATACGCATAGCATACCAGACTCCATTTTTTGTCTGTACTTCTGCATCTATTGGAGTAAGTTTGTGTATGACTTGATGAAGATCACTGATCATGTTGTCATACTCTAGATTGCAAACCACATGCTCTAGTGGTCGCCCTATATCACTTTGGATAAGGTTGACAATAAGTGTCGCTTCTGTAGTAAAGCGTCTGATGTGGAGTTTGTTATTCACAAAAATCGTGGCAATTTCTGTGTTGTTTAGGAGATTGTGCATATCATCTCTAGCAAGAGAGAGTTCATCCACCCTACTTTGTAGTTCTGCGTTGATTGTCTGCATCTCTTCATTCATAGATTGGAGTTCCTCTTTTGAGGATTCTAGCTCTTCGTTAGTTGATTGTAGCTCTTCGTTGGAGGATTGTAGCTCTTCGTTGGTTGATTTTAGCTCTTCATTGGAAGATTCTAGCTCTTCAGTTGTGGATTGATGATTTTCACGAGTTAGTCTTAGCTCTTTTTCTAGTTCTGTTATTTTGTCTCCAAAAGAGCTATCCTCTTTAGTTCCTCTTTTTGGAATGCTTGGCATAGTTTGAATATTTACCTCTTTGAAGACTACCAAAAACTTTCCTGCAAGCTCTTTTGGATTCTCTTGAGGAGAGACACATAGATCTACTAGGAATTTACTACCATTATTTCCAAGTGCCACCCTCTCTTTCACTACTGGCTTTTTGGTAGATTTTGCTAAACGCAGTGCAGAGGCCAACTCTATACTTAGCCCCTCTCTTGCCTGATCTATGATATTTAGTGTAGGTGGGCCACTAGGAGGTTCTAGATATTTTCCTACTTTTCCTTGAATATGTAAAATAGTGCCATTATTATCTACAAGCACTGCTACAGGTGAGAACTGTTCTAGTATCGCTTTTTGTGTGATTTGGGGGATATTTGCTGGAATGTGTGATATAGATTGTGTAGCTCCACTTCGCATAACATCAGATGAACCACTAGGAAAAACAACTGCTTGTTGTAGTGATCTAGGTACACCTTTTTTTAAAAAAATCTTCCACTTTTTATCAAAAACCTCAAAGAGATTGACAAAGCTGCCAATACTCTCAGAACTTCCAAGCATCAAGACTCCACCATCTTTGAGTGTGTAGTGAAAAAGTGGCAAAATCTTTTTTTGTGCCTCAGCATTAAAATAGATAAGCACATTACGACAACTAAGTAGGTGCAGATTTGAAAATGGTGGATCTTTTAGCATATCTTGTGTGGAGAATATGATAGTATCCCTTATCTCTCTGCGGATACGATAGTAGAGACCATCTTTTGTGAAAAATTGCTTGAGACGCTCTTGACTTACATGAGCTGAAATACTCTCATGAAATACGCCCTCTCTTGCTTTTTCTATAGCTCTCTCATCAAGATCAGTTCCAAATAGCTGAATAGTAATCTTCTTTTTAGAATCACTCAAAAGCTCATGTAGAATAATAGCTAGTGAATATATCTCTTCACCACTTGAACATCCTGCCACCCATCCACGAAATGCTTCTCCTTCATTGATCGATTCTAGGAGCTTTGGAAGAGCATTTGCCTTGAGATGCTCAAACGACTCTGGATCTCTAAAAAAAGAGGTGACACCTATGAGTAGTTCGCCAAAAAGAGTTTTGAGTTCATCTGGATTTTCCTGAAGATACCGCACATAGAGTCTAGGGTTGTCTATCTGATTTAGCCCCATACGGCGACTCACTCGTCTTTTTATTGTGTTCTCTTTGTAGGAGGAGAAGTCATATCCAAGTTTTGCACGCAGTAGGGAATATATCTTATTTAGCCAATTTCCATCTGTATTTTCTTTTTTTTCTTGTTCACCTTTTAAATCCAATAAAGCATCAGTGCATGAAAAGTACTCACTCAAAAAGTGTGGCATCTCTTCTGGTGATAAGACCCTATCTGCTAATTCTGTACCCTCAGCACTTCTAGGCATGCCATCATATTTAGCACTTTTGATAGACTGAACAATGATCACCCCACCAGCAGAGTGGATATCATGGATACCAAGTGTGCCATCTGAGCCAGTGCCTGAAAGGATGATAGCACCTGCTCTCTCTCCAACATCTTGAGCTAACGAGTGAAAAAATGTATCAATAGGCGTGTACATCGTGCGATTTGTCGCATCTAGAAGTTGAAGTTTACCCTTGAATATTGATAGCTCCATGCCAGGAGTTATTATATAGATATGGTTGGGCTTCACTTTTTCACCATCTTTGATAGCAGAAATTGGAATTTGTGTCTCTCTTTGTAGAATCTCAACAAGCATACTAGGCTGATTTGATGCCATGTGAACTACGATTATATAAGCCATGCCACTATCTTTTTGTGCTTTACCAAAAAAGGCTTTTAGGGCTTCTAGCCCTCCAGCAGATGCTCCAATGCCTATGATAGGAAATTGTTTATCTACGCTTCTTGTGGCAGGGCTTTTTGTTGTAGTAGATGATGGTGCTTCTTTAGTGGGTATTAACTCTTTTTTCTCGCCACTCTTTTTTCTAGGCACTTTGTGTATCCTTTTGTGTATCTAAAGCTATAGGTAGCTCTATTACAAACTCAGCACCGCTTTTAAATGCACTATTTAGATATATTTCTCCTTGAAATTCACCCTCTATGATAAGTTTTGCAAAATAGAGTGAAAGCCCTACCCCTTTGGATTTAAACTTTGTCGTAAAGTATGGATCAAAAAGTGCATCAATAATATTTTCATCTATCCCAGTTCCATTATCTCTTATCCGTATTTGGGTTGTATGCTTTAGGTTTTTTATCTCTATTTCAATTTTACCTTTGCGAAGTGGATCATCTTTTTTTGCGATAAGTATAGAATCTTTTGAGTTTTCAATGAGTGATTGAATCACATCTAGCAGGCTATCTCTTTTTACTTCAAGTTGTACTTCATCCCCGCTTAGCTCTAGCTCAATACTATCCTCCAAAGCTCTCTCTTTGGTCAATTTGATAATCTCGCTCAGTGCTGGTTTTAGCTCAAATGCATCTCTTGTATTATATATTGAAAGATTTTGAAAAGATGTGATGACATCTGCCATAAAATTTATAGAGTTTTTGATTATATCTATCTGCTCTATGTATTTTTGATTGTTTATCCCATCCTCTTCTGTAAAGTCTTCAATCAATGCTAGAGAGAGCGTCAAGATTGCAAGTGGCTGCTTCCAGTGGTGAGAAACATTTAGCATTAGATCATGCAAAGATTTGATTCTACGCTGATTGAGTAGATTTCGCTCATGCTCTTTGTTTAGCTCCCATGCAGCCCTTAGCTCTTCTGTTTTGTTAGCTATCTCCTCTTTGAGTGCAGTTTTTATGTAGTGCTCTTTCTCCTCTAGCTTTTTTTCTATCTCCTTGCGTTCAGTGATATCCACCAAAGTAACACGCCATCCAAGCACCCTACCCTGCTCATCAATTCTAGCTGCTATTTCTGCTAGTACCCATTTTTCTATCTCTTTATCGGTGCTTTTTAGTAGTAGTTCAACGCTTTGATTCTCTTTTGTGTTTGCAGCTCTATTTTTTGCCTTTAGATATACTGCATCAAAACCATCTGCAAAAAATGAACTCAATGACAAATGAACTAACATCCCCCTATCAACGCCTAGAAGTTGGACTGCACGAAGATTGGCGCGATTGATTGTTCCTTTGTGGTTAAGCTCTAGATAACCACAAGGAGCAAACTCATACAAATTGGCAAAATCTTTATGAAGCTCCTCCACCTCTTTTTTGGCACAAAAAAGCTCTTCATTTTGGAGTTCTAACTCTATTTGGTGTAGCTTTAGCTCTTCAATAAGCTCTAGGGTATCTAGTGAAGTGGGGTTGTATGTCTTCTCATACTTTTGCTCAAGCAAAATCTCTGCATCCCTACGGAGCTTTTCAAGTGATGCTTGATGGTTTTTGTTGGCTTGCATGACTCCCCTTTGATTTTATCTACAACAACAAAAGCAATCCTTGCAGTTTTACTCACCATTGAAGTATATAAGTATAGCGAATTCAAGGTTATCTTTTAGTCATATTCCTTCAGCATAGACGATACCTGTTTTGGACTGATCAAAGAGTAAGATTCCTAACATCGAAAAAAAAAGGAGTAAAAGATGAAAAAGCACATAGATGAAGATTTTGAGCTTATGGTAGCCACTGATTGGCTTAAAAATATGGGATTTTCAAATGAAAATCTAAAAGATAAGAGTTTTGCAAATTTAGAGGTCTTAGATCTTAGCTGCAAGAGTATTGATTCTGTACCAGGATTTATTGGTGCTTTGAGAGGACTAAAGAGACTGGATTTATCAGAATGTGGGATAATATCACTACCTGAAAGTATCTGCAATCTTGCAAACCTTGAATCTTTAGACTTAAGCAATAATAAGCTTGTCAATTTACCCCACTGTATTACTAAACTTGAAAAACTCAAATTTCTCAACATAAGCTACAACAATATTGAAGATATTTGGGATTCTCTTTTGGAGATGAATGGTTTAGAGATTCTTTGGGCAGTAGAGAATAAGTTTGAAACAATACCTAGACTCCTACTGCCACTAGGGATAAAAGAGCTATGGGTAGGTAGCAGAGAAGAGCATGGGATATCTAGGTACACATAAATTTAGCTTTTTGAGGCTGAAGAGATACAATTAAATATTTCTTCAACCTCATGCTATCTCTTCACTCCATATCTTCATGAAAGCCCTTTGATAGTGCGAGTTTCTCTTGTGGCGGTTTTGTAAGCTCCCCATTCTCTATCATGTATAGCAGGTCATGTTTCAGTCATGTATTGAGACTAAATATCTGACTGCTTTTGGACTGAATGAGTAGTAGAATATTAGTGTTAACAGTCTGGAATCAGAGTAGCTGTGAGCAAAAATTATTTAGCTAAAGGATACAAATGTCAGCACTTTCAAGAGAGCGTTATACCAATGTGCAACCTAAAAATCAAGGATTAACTAAACATGGAAGCATAAAAGTAAAAAACGCTATGGCTATTTTGGGCAGTATGTCACTTATTGCAACTCTCTTTTTTAGTGGGTGTGGAGGAGGCAGTAGTAGCGACCCTGTTTTATTCGACCCATCGAGTTCGTCTATATCTTCGTCGATCTCATCTTCAATATCATCCTCAATCTCATCTAGTTCATCGATATCTTCGTCGATTTCTTCATCAATCTCGTCATCGATATCTTCGAGTTCATCGATATCCTCATCGATCTCTTCATCAATCTCGTCATCGATCTCATCGAGTTCATCGATATCCTCATCGATCTCTTCGTCAATTTCATCGTCGATCTCTTCAAGTTCATCTATTTCATCCTCAATCTCATCATCTATATCATCAAGTGCTAGCTCTGCAAATGCTACACCAACAGCAAACAACTTCACCTACGATGTAGATATAGGCAATAGTGCCAAAACCTTTGATTGGAAAGTGCTATCATCTGCTACAGATAGTGATGGTCAAGTCCTAACTGCTACCATAAACACACAAGGCACAAAAGGTGTATCAAGCATAAGTGGTGATAACCTAACCTACACACCAAATGCCAATCAAAGTGGAAGTGATGCACTTATCATAACAATATCAGATGGCAATGAAGGGGCAAAAGATATCACTATAACAGTTAGCGATATTGATACAATACTACCAACTATTTTAAGTGTTTCTCCACTCAATGCCACCACTGGTGTAGGCTTAAATAACACCGTATCAGTAACTTTTTCTGAGAGTATGGGCAGCTCAACAGTTACAACAACAACAGTTAGTCTAAAAGATAGCTCAGAAAGTGTGGTCAATATAACTATCAGTGATAGTGGTAATACATTTACTTTCACCCCTAGCAGCAACCTATCTGCAAATACCACATACACAACTACACTTGGAACAGGGATAAAAGATTTAGCTGGCAATAGCCTAAGTAGTAACTATATCTGGAGTTTTACTACAGGAGATACGCTTGATGTCATTTCACCTACAGTATCTTCTAGCAATACACCACATAACTCTACTGGCGTAGCTATCGATCAAAACATAAGTGTTTCTTTTAGTGAGCCACTTGATCCTACCACTATAAATAGTACAACATATACACTAGAGGGACCAAATGAAGTTCAAGTAGTAGGTGGCGTAACTTATGTAGATTCTACTGCGACATTTAGTCCAACAGATGAGCTTGATGCCAACACGCTATACACAGCTACAATAAATACAGGTGTTAAAGACTTAGCAGGTAATGCATTGACAGAAAGTTATATTTTTAGTTTTACTACAGGAGATTCACCAGTAATCACTGCGGTTGTACCACTTGGAACTGCTGAAAATTTTGTAGTTTTATCAAAATCAGGTATCACAAATGTTGCACTCTCTTTTGTTACTGGGGATATTGGAACTAGCCCTATTACATCTGCTGCTATTGATGTGACATGTGGTGAAATGCAGGGAACATCAAACATATATGGTGTTGATGTAGCATATACAGGTAGTGGAGATGTAACATGTTACAAAGGTACTTCAGCTGATAAGATAACAGTTGATAATGCAGTGCTAGATATGGGAACTGCTTATAGTAATGCTGCTGGGAGAGCATCTGGAGTAGGTGAGTTTTTAAATCCAGGAGCAGGAACACTCACCAACCAAACTCTTAGTGCAGGTACATATACATTTAATACAGCTGTTTCTATTCCAACAGATCTAACACTAACTGGTGGAGAGAATGATGTTTGGATATTCCAAATAAATGGGACACTTGATTTAGCAAGTGGCAAGAGCATTATATTAAGCGGTGGGGCAAAAGCCAAAAATATATTTTGGCAGACTACAGGAGCCGTGACACTTGGAACAACTTCACATTTTGAGGGAGTTATATTGTCTCAAAACTCTATCACAATGAATACAGGTTCATCTATCAATGGAAGACTTCTAGCACAGACATCAGTTGCCTTGCAAAAAGCTACAACCACAGAACCTACTCCATAAAATTTTAAACATAAAAACAGTGCTGGCTAATCTTCTTTATGCCAGCACTATAGCACCCTACATCATACTGATTCTTTAGCCTAAAATGTGAACTTGTGGAACATATATTTTCTCTTTTACAACGGTCATTTTTTGGTTATATTTGACACTAAATATCTGACCGATTCGGGCTTGATTTAATAGTAAGATGTTGTTTTAAAAGTTAAAAAAAAAGGAGGGTGAAACTAAAAGGTTTTGAGAAAAGTAAGAAGGTTAA
>JAABSR010000077.1 GCA_011390245.1 Campylobacterales bacterium | reverse complement strand
ATAATATTTGGAAATTTCTTGTCTTCAAGGAGTTTGGATTCGATTTGTGAACTAAAAATAATCGTAGGGATATTATATGATTCTAAGAGTTCTAAGTTTTCATTTCTATTTACATCTGGTAAGTTCAGATTGGTCACAGCCATAAAAAATGAACCATTTTGTAGGTATTTTTTTGACTCTTCTAATGAGTGTGCTGCAACTATCTCCAAATCAAGCTCTTGATTTAGTGTATTTTTAAACATCGAGATAGTAACTTTTGAGTTATCTATGATTAGAATTTTTTTCATACTCTTTTTCCTCGTATAATATATTTATCAACCAAACAGTTAAAATATTGTTGTGTATTTAAAGACTCATAGTTTCACAAAAACTGACAATATACAGGTTTTTTTCCTTTTTGGACTTTAGTGACAGCACATTATAATATTCTATACTAACTGACCTTATGCTCATCACAAAAAAACAACATTTTAAAATATGTTGCAAAAACGCACAATTGGGATTATATATGCTTTTTACGCCTTATGGAAAAGTTAAAATTAATCACTCACTTTGACTAAATATCTTCCAACTAATCTTCCTAGTAGTAGCTCTTGAAATTTTGTAGGAACCTCTTCTAAAATAATTCTTGTTACTAAAGTATCTAAATTATTGAGTTTATACTCATCTGCCAATCTCTCCCAAGCTGCCTGCTTTTTCTTTAATGTGCACTCAACAGAATCGATACCAATTAGCCTTACTCCTCTTAGAATAAAAGGGAACACATTAGTTGGTAACTCATGAGAGCTTGTAAGTCCACAACATGTAGCAACTCCATCATATTTTAAAGATTTTAGAAAATAGGAGAGAATCTTTCCACCTACAGTATCAACAACCCCTGCATACTCACTTTTTAGCATCGGTTTACTGCCTTCGAGATCTAGCTCATCTCTTAAAAGAACCTCATCAGCACCAATGGAGTTGAGAAACTTTATCTTCTCCTTTTTCCCTGAGACAGCCACCACACAAAATCCCAACTTATTTAAGATAGATATAGCCAGACTCCCCACTCCTCCTGTAGCACCTGTGACAACTATCTTCCCACTTTTAGGAGTTATTCCTGCACTTAAAAGTTCATTAATACTTAATGCAGCTGTAAGACCTGCTGTTCCTAAGGACATTATTTCACTCTCAGATAGTCCTTCAGGAATATTAAGTGCCCATGAGGCTGGTACCTTTGCATACTTTTGGTGACCACCTTTTGTATGCATTCCTAGGTCATACCCTGTTACAACAACTTTTTCTCCACCTTGAAATTTGTCGCTATTGCTCTTTACTACTTCTCCTGCTAAATCGATTCCTGTTACATGAGGAAAGTTTCTTGATACTCCAGGATTTCCTATGCTACTAAGGGCATCTTTGTAGTTAATGCTAGAGTATGAAACTTTTATTAATATCTCCTCATCTTCGATTACTGGCATCTCTAATTTTTTAAAGTTACAAACAAATTCATCATCTATTTTTTCTACAAGAACTCCTCTATTGTCCATGATATACCACCTTTTTTTCTTTTTTTAACTTTACCTAAAACCCCAAATTAATTTATAACTCAAGCGGTTCTCATTTAATTACATACCTGGGCTTTCGCACCCAAATTTTTCATTAGATCAGGCATGTCAAATCAAAGTTTGAGATATTTTATTGAAAATGGGATTAAACCCGAACCCCAGTCACCCTTTTTGCCACAAACAACGAAACAACTCCTGCAAAAACAATCAATGCTGTCACATAGAGCCCATAGTTGTAGTTCCCGGTGTGTTCTGTGAGAAAAGCAGCATATAAAGGAGCTGTGACCTGCCCTATCCCATAGGCGGAGGTTAAAGCCCCCATTAAAACCACAGGATTTCCTTTGGAGAGCTTGCCTCCAAGATTTAAAAAAAGTGCCACAAGCCCAACAAAGGTGCCTCCATAAAGCACTCCACTGAAAAGATTAAGAGCAATATGAGTTGTGAATGTTGGAATCAAGATCCCAATAAGTTGCAAACTCATAGCAATAATTATCACTCGCACACTTCCATACTTGTGGGCAAGTCGCATCCATATAATAGAGGAGGGAATTCCTGCTAACCCCACCAATACCCATGTCTTATTACCAAAACCCTCAAGCCCCTCTAAGGAGTTGATAATATCAGGCAAAAAGGTGCCTTGAATCACAAAGCCTACCCCTTCTGTAAAGTAGGCAAAAATCAAAAAAATCACAAAAGGAGTAAAAATAGATCTATCAAATTTGTGCTCACTCACGGTTACTGTAAACTTTTTATCCACTGAAAGAATATAGTAAGGGTAAAGAGCTAAAAGCCCACCGATAATTGTCAGCACTACCCAAGAGTCCTGCCATGAGCCATATTGCAACACAGCAGAGTTGATAAGATCTGTCACTAAAATAGAGAACCCAATACCACTAAAATGAATCCCCATCGCTTTGGTTTTATCGGTGAAATCTAATTTTGTCATAACAATAGCCGAGCCAACAACCAGCACCATAGCAGAACCAAACCCAGCAATAATTCGTGAGATAATCCACAAGATCTCATTGTTTGTAATGCCTAAAACTATAGTGGTTACCACACTTAAGACTAACCCTATACGAAACAGTTGTATTTTTTTATGAAAATCTGTAATAAAGATAGCTAAGATTGACCCACTCAGATAACCCACATAGTTAATTGACGCCAAAACTCCCGCAAAGGTAAGCCCTAAGCCATCTTCAAGCATCTCTGGCAAGATAGATGTAAATACAAAGCGTGCAACCCCTACCCCAACAATAAGTGATATTATTCCAGCTAATAAGATATTAAAGTTTCTATTTTTATCTAAAAATTTCATTGATAGTAGCTCCTCTTTTCGGAGCACAATCATAGCATATTGGGGCAATTAAGGAGATCGCTTGATGAGCTCCTTTTTTAAAAAGGTGTCTCTTGGTGAAATAGAAAATGGAGATGTTGTAGATATTGATTCCGCTTTTGAAAAAGATCTCTAACTCCTCTTTTGTCCAGCTTTTGGTGGGGATACTTGCTCTTTAAGGGTAGGAGAGAGTGAATTATAAAAAAGACCAGCGTAGTCTGTATCTCTGTTGATAACTTCATAACTCTCTAAAAGAGAGAAGCCTCTCTCTAAACAGCGAGCAATTATTTTTAACATCCTAGTAGATTCTACTCTGTTGGTGTGATGCGGTGCTTCTGGAATATAAGTGAAGTGTCTGTGAATTCTCTCTATAATCTTCTTATTTTTAACCTCAATAAAGACAGACTCTAAGGGGCCTTTGGAAAACATGACTCCTTTTTTGTAGTTTATGGAGGTGTAGGCTGTGTCAACTCCATATATCTTTCGTGAGTAGGAGTCAAAAAAGAAGAGGCTTTTATTGTAGTTATCATGAAAAGTCTCATACATCATATCTAAGATTTTGAGCTTTTGTTCTATTTTATAAAAGTTGGCAATATCTGAAAAACAGAAATTAAGCAGGGCTTTAATTGGGTACCACTCAACACTTTCATAGGAGTAGTGAAGCATCTTAGAAGATCTCTGCTCTTTGAGATCTTCTATCTCTTGAGAGCTTTGCACCTTGCTCATAAGCGAGACAGCAGTGTCACGATACATAGGTCCAGGAAACTGAGGATTAATCACAAAGCGTTCACTGCTTTCGTGTTCTAAAATGTAGCGTAGTCTATCGGCGTAACCAACATCGATAATTTTTATCTCTTCACTGGGGATTTTTGTTATCTCAGAGAGAAACTCCTCTCCAAGACACTCTTTGTCCCAAATAGTAGAGGGGTAGCGAAAAAACTCAGAGATAGCTGATTGAACAGATTCGCTGGGTTCTTTGTTTGTTGTTTTGTCAATCCATGAAGCTAAAGTTCTTCTGTCTTTGCCAATAATTTTGGCAAATTTGGAGATACTTAGGTGGGAGCGGTTGTAAATCTCAATGATTTTGTCAATATTGTTTCTATACATCTTTTCATCTTTCCAAATAAGTTCTTTAGTAGTTTTACCAAAAAAGAGATAAAAATAGTACATTTTTTGTACATTTTTTAAAAAAATTGATAAAAATTGTACATATCAAAACAAAACTTGTACTTAATAAAATGGATAAAGTACTATACAATACTTATAAAGTCGCAAATAAATGGAGGGTAGAGAAATGGGAGCTTACGAAAAAGCATACAAAGAGTCTATAGATAATCCAGAAAAGTTTTGGGCAGAAGCTGCTACAAAAGTGCACTGGTACCATCAGTGGGATAAAGTACTAGATATTGTAAATGGTCACTACAGATGGTTTGTTGGTGGCTGTATGAATACATGCTACAACGCACTGGATTTGCATGTGGAAAATGGAAGAGCCGATCAGTTAGCACTAATTTATGACTCACCAGTTACGGATACTGTAAAAAAGTTTACCTACAGAGAGCTCAGAGATAGAGTTGCAAAAACGGCAAGTGTTCTTGTTTCTAAAGGTGTTGTCAAAGGTGATAGAGTCGTTATCTATATGCCAATGATTCCAGAAGCTGTTATTGCAATGCTTGCGTGTGCAAGAATTGGAGCTATTCACTCTGTTGTCTTTGGTGGTTTTGCTGCGCATGAGTTGGCAACAAGAATAGAAGACGCAAAACCTAGAGTGGTTATGAGTGCTTCTTGTGGGATTGAGGGTTCTAGAGTTATTCACTACAAGCCACTTCTTGATGAGGCAATTAAACAATCAAGCCACAAACCAACAAGCTGTATGATCTATCAAAGACCGCAAGCACGATGCAATATGCTTCCTTGGAGAGATGTTGATTGGGCAGAAGCAGAAGAGGCAGCATCTCCTGTTGATTGTGTTCCTGTGGATGCTATTGATCCTTTATATATTCTCTATACCTCAGGAACAACAGGCAAGCCAAAAGGTGTTATTAGAAGCAATGGTGGGCACTCTGTGGCTATGAAATGGTCGATGGATAATATCTATGATGTCAAGCCAGGAGATGTGTACTGGGCTGCTAGTGATGTTGGCTGGGTTGTTGGTCACTCCTATATTGTTTATGCCCCACTTATGCATGGTTGTACAACAATTTTGTATGAAGGAAAGCCTGTAAAAACACCAAATCCAGGTGCGTTTTGGAGAGTAGTGCAAGATCATAAAGTCAATGTACTCTTTGCAGCACCAACAGCATTTAGAGCCATTAAAAAAGAGGACCCTAAGGGCGAGTGGATTAAAAAATATGATATTAGCTCTTTAAAAAATGTCTATGTTGCGGGGGAGAGATGTGATACAGATACGCTCCACTGGGTACAAGACATTACACAAAGAAAAGTGATTGATCACTGGTGGCAAACTGAGACAGGTTGGGCAATTTGTGCTAACCCAATGGGGCTTGAAGAGCTCCCTTTTAAACCAGGCTCCCCAACAAAACCAAGCCCAGGATTTAATGTGCAAGTTCTTGACGCCGAGGGAAAACCGGGAAAACCGGGAGAATTAGGCAATATTGTTATTAAGTTACCACTACCACCTAGTTGTCTCATGGGCATTTGGGAAAATGATACAAGATACAAAAAATCATATCTAGAGCACTATCCGGGATACTACCTTACAGGTGACTCAGGCTATATCGACAAAGATGGATATGTTTGGGTTATGGGAAGAATGGATGGTGTTATCAATGTTGCAGGACACAGACTCTCAACAGGTGGGATGGAAGAGGTTGTCTCTAAACACCCAGATGTAGCTGAGTGTGCCGTTATTGGGGTTGAAGATCAGCTTAAAGGCGAGCTTCCAATGGGTTTTGTTGTGCTTAGAGATGGAATCGTAAGAGATGAAGAGGGGCTTGTTGCAGGAGTTGTACAACTTGTAAGAGAAGAAATTGGACCAGTAGCTGCGTTTAAACTATGTGTGGTTGTGAAAAGACTGCCTAAAACAAGATCTGGAAAAATTTTAAGAGGCACAATGAAATCAGTTGCTGATGGTACAGAGTGGAAAATGCCAGCAACAATTGATGAGCCAGAAATTATGGATGAGATTAAAGAGGCAGTAAAAAAACTTGGATATCCAAAAACAAAATAAATTTAATACGGTAAATATAAAGGAGATAAATGAGTGCAGGAAGAAAATTCAGAGAAGCATTAAAAAAAGAGAATCCGCTACAGATATTAGGGGTCATTAACGCATACAGTGCAATCCAAGCAGAATCAGCGGGAGCGAAGGCTCTCTATCTCTCAGGGGCAGGCGTTGCCAATGCAAGTTATGGTCTGCCAGATCTTGGTATGACAATGCTAGAAGATGTCTGTATTGATATTAGAAGAATCACAGGAAGATGTGATCTTCCTTTGCTTGTTGATGCTGATACAGGCTGGGGTGGTGCATTTAATATTGCAAGAACCGTAAGAGAGATGACAAGAAGTGGAGCAGCAGGACTGCATATTGAAGATCAGGTTGCACAAAAAAGATGTGGTCATAGACCCAATAAAGAGCTTGTTTCAATTGAAGAGATGAGTGATAGAGTTAAAGCGGCAGTGGATGCAAAAATTGATGATGATTTTATCATTATGGCTAGAACTGACGCACACGCAAGCGAGGGGCAACAAGCAGCCCTTAATAGAGCCAATGCCTATGTAGAAGCTGGTGCGGATATGATTTTTGCAGAGGCAATTCATACTCTCCAAGAGTATAAAGACTTTACTTCTCAAATGAGTGTTCCAGTATTGGCAAATATTACAGAGTTTGGAAAGACACCAATGTTTACCGTAGAAGAGCTAGCAGAGGTTGGAATAGAGATGGTTCTTTACCCACTCTCAGGCTTTAGAGCAATGAATAAAGCCGCTCTAGAGGTATTTAAAACTATTAAATCCAAAGGAACGCAAGCAGACGCTATCGATATGATGCAGACAAGAGCAGAACTCTATGAGATGCTAGACTATCACGCTTACGAAGATAAGTTAGATAATCTATTTACCAATAAGTAGAAGGAGTTTAGTATGGGTAAAAAATCAGTTGCACTATCGGGAACAGCAGCGGGAAATACTGCTATTTGTTCAGTAGGTTTAACAGGGAATGACCTTCACTATAGAGGGTATAATATTTTAGAGTTTGCTACTCAAGCGGAGTTTGAAGAGATTGCGTACTTAATTGTCCATGAAAAACTTCCTACAAAAGCAGAGCTAGAGGCGTATAAAAAGAAGCTTCAAAGCTTTAGAGATCTTCCACAAGTGGTCAAAACAGTTTTGGAACAGCTTCCAAAAAATACCCATCCTATGGATGTGATGAGAACAGGTTGTTCAACTTTAGGTTGTATTGAGGGAGAAGACCAGAGCCATCCAAAAGAGGCAGCACAATCGATTGTGGATAGATTGATGGCTAGCTTTGCTTCTATGCTTATGTATTGGTATCACTATAGTCACAATGGGAAAAAAATTGAGCTTAGTAGCGATGAGGAGACAATAGCAGGGCATATTCTTCACTTACTCCATGGAGAAAAACCAAAAGAGTCGTGGATAAGAGCAATGCACACATCACTGATCTTATATGCAGAGCATGAGTTTAACGCTTCTACTTTTACCTCCCGTGTAATTGCAGGGACAAACTCTGATATGTTCTCAGCTATTACCGGTGCTATTGGTGCTCTTAGAGGCCCTAAACACGGTGGTGCCAATGAGGAGGCTTTTAGAATTCAAGAGAGATACTCTAGTGCAGATGAGGCAGAAAAAGATATTAAAGAGAGAATGGCAAAAAAAGAGATTATCATAGGTTTTGGTCACCCTGTATATACGATTAGTGATCCAAGAAATGTGGTGATTAAAAAAGTAGCACAAGATCTCAGTGAAGAAAATGGCAATACTCTCATGTATGATGTGGCTGAAAGAATTGAGTCTGTTATGTGGGAAGCTAAGAAAATGTTTCCTAATCTAGATTGGTTCTCAGCAGTTTCTTACAACCAAATGGGTGTGCCAACAGATATGTTTACACCACTATTTGTAATCTCAAGATTAAGTGGCTGGGGTGCTCATGTCATTGAACAAAGAGAAGATGGCAAAATCATTAGACCATCTTCAAATTACATAGGACATCATGATCTTAAATTTATACCACTAGAAGAGAGAGGTTAATGATGGAAAATAGTAAATATCTCAAATCCTTACCAGGTGTAGATGTAGAGTATTATGATGTAAAAGAGGCAGTAGAGGAGATCTCTCCTGGCTCATTTTCTAAACTTAACTATACATCTAGAGTATTGGCAGAAAATCTTATTAGAAAATGTCCTAGCGAAACTCTAAAAGATTCTTTAGAGCAGATTATTAAAGCAAAGACAGACAAAGACTTTCCATGGTATCCAAGCCGTGTTATTTGTCATGATATTTTAGGTCTTACAGCATTTGTAGATCTAGCAGGGCTAAGAGAAGCGGTTGCAAGCAGAGGAGGTGACGCACAAAAGGTAAATCC
>JAABSR010000076.1 GCA_011390245.1 Campylobacterales bacterium | reverse complement strand
TGCCTATTTAAAATCGGCATACCTTTGTTGACATAAAGCAATTATAATTCCTCGCATTAAAGGGGTTTTTTAAAGTAACTGTTTTATGCACTTAGAGATTGTAGGATTCTCATGCTTACTAGAATTATCAAGGAGGGGTTATCTTATGAGGAAAGCTGAATTTGTAGCTATGGTATCTAAGAGAAGCGGTCTATCAAAAAAGGATTCACAGGTTGCACTTGAAGCCGTGCTTGAGAGTATTCAAGACTCATTAGTTGATAAGGAGGGCGTAAACTTTATAGGCTTTGGGTCGTTTTTTACAGCAAGAAGAGAGGCTAGAAATGTGAAGGTGCCAAAAAGTGAAAAGATTGTAGAAGTGCCCTCCAGGGTCGTAGTGAAATTTAAACCAGGAAAAGCGTTAAGAGAGGCAGTTTCAAAATCTGGATGACACTTTTTGTGTCATCTTTAGTTGTTTATATATCTATTCCTTTTTATCTCTTTTATCTTGTTTACTTCTACTAAAATAAAGCCATCAATGCAGTTCTCAAAATCAGGGTCAACACCAAAATCCAAAAATCTAACCCCTCTATTGTCACACAACTCACTATATTGTTTGTAGAGAGTTGGAATAGTTATCCCCATGTGTGAGAGATGTTTTTTTAGGATTCTAAAATCATCTATGTAGTTTCCGCTATTTAGAATATTTCCACATTCACTCTGCTCCTGTTTTGTTAGAATAAATCTATTTTTTGATGTGACTATGAGATCATCTTCTCCAAAATATTTAGAGTAAAAATAGACAATTAGCTCTCTTGCCATTTTCGGATAGGAGGCAGAAAGAGAGACAGGGCCAAACATATACTTTATATTTGTATGCTCCTTTAAGTACGCTCCTATGCCAAACCATAGATAATCAAGTGCTCTGCTACCCCAGTATTTTGGTTGAACAAAACTTCTGCCAAGCTCAATAGAATCTCTCAAATATGGGAAAAAATCTTCATGAAAACTAAAGAGTGAAGCAGTGTAAAACCCCTCATGCCCACACTCAAGCTCCATTATCTCATTTGAGACACCAAGCCTATATGCCCCCACTAGTTCTAGCTCATCTTCATCCCATAGTACGAGATGTTTGTAGTAGATGTCATAGCTATCTATGTCTCTTTTTTTACCGCTTCCCTCACCCACTTTTCTAAAAGTAAACTCTCTTAATCTCCCAATCTCTCTAATAAGAGCCGAATCTTTTTTGTATTCACACAGATAAATCTTTTTTCCATCATTTGTCTCTCCTAAGAGTTTTGAGCTATTTAACTCTTTTTTTAGCTCTTTTCTATCTTCTGGATGAGAGATGCATTTTTGGGTTAAAAATATTCCCCTCTTATTTTTACTTATCTTATATAGATGTTTTTTTAGAAGCGTAATTTGCATTTTATCATTTAGCCCAGTAGAGCTAATAGCCTCTATAGGTATTAGCTCACCAACTTTGATATTGATAGTTTTATTATTTTTGTTAAACATCTCATGAACCAAAAAAAGAGCTGCAGCTCTTTTGTATAGCATTGACACAAAGTAGAAAAGAGATGAGTTTCTAGCATTTATAAATACAGGAAGTATTGGTGCATTGCTCTTTTTTGCAAATCTCAAAAAGCCACTTTTCCATTTTGTGTCTTTGATACCTGTTGGGCGAACTCTAGAGACCTCTCCTGCTGGAAATATAATAAGTGCCTCTTCGTTGTTTAGAGATTTTATTATGGTTTTTATAGATTCTTTTGTAGATTTATTTGACATATTATCCACAGGAAGTAGAAGCTCTGATATTGGCTCAATAGCCATGAGTATCTCATTTGCCAATATTTTTACATCTTTTCTAACACTATAAATCAATAATAAAAGAGCCAAAGAATCAAGGCCACCTAGTGGATGGTTTGATATAATCACCACTTTTCCGCTACTTGGAATATTCTCTATCTCTTTGTTTGATACCCTATACTCAAAGTTGAAATGCTCCAATACCTTCTCAATAAATGCAATACCTGAGAGATCGCTATTTTTTGCCAAAAAGCTATTTATCTCTTTTTCGTGAAAAAGCCTTCTTAATGTGGAGATAAATACAGTTTTGAAAAACTTTGGCATCCTTGAAAAGAAAACAGGATAGGATTTTAGAAGCGTTTCTTGGACATCTATCATCAGAAATACCTTGTGATGGGAATTTTATGGCTAAATGATATCCTAAAGTTGTGACGATTAAGAGACAAAAAATGACAAAATGGTATCTTCTAGCATATCCTTTTTCATCGATTTTTTATTTAAAAATTGAGTTTTATTAAATGTCTGCTGTCTTTTTGCAAGTTGTATAGTGTGGGTAGAGATAATTTTGCAAAGATTTTGTAGTTCACACTCCCTATCTAGATATTCTAAAACCTCAATTATCCCAATAGCTTTCATCGATTTAGGGGATCTTCCATATTTTTTCTCCAAAAAGCAGACCTCATCAATCAATCCACCTCTTAACATCTCTTGACTTCTTTGTTTTATATTCTCTCTTAGTTCATCTTTGTCTATCTCTATCTCAAAAATATCTAGTTCTCCCAGAAGAGCCTCTTTTTGATTTGTAGCAAAAAAGAGAGAGGGAGGAGTCTTTTTTTCAAAAAATATCTCTAAAGCTTTTGAGATTCTATAGAGATCATTTTTTGAGATTTTTTTTGCATACTCTTCATCTATTTTTGAAAGAAGTGCATAAGCTTTTTCTCTATTTTTGGCAATTCTCTCTACCTCATCTTTCACCTCTTCAGAAATTGAGACATCCCTGCTTAGACCCTCCATAAGTGATTTTAGATAGAAGCTACTACCTCCTACAATAAGTAGATTTCTACTCTCATCTTTTGAGCACTCTAGAGCTTTTTTGCAGACTTTCTCATAGGTTATTATGCTTGAGTGCTCGTTTGGATATATCTCATCTACCCCAAAATGCTTGATCTCTTCCATCTCTGCTTTTGTAGGTTTTGCAGATGCTATATCAATCTCTCTATAAAGAAGCATAGAATCAAGAGAGAGGATGTTTAGGTTTGCTTTTTTGGCAACTTTCAAAGCAAGAGATGTTTTGCCAGAAGCAGTAGGACCAATAAGAGCTGCAGTTTTAACTATATGTTAGCTCTTTTTTAGCTCTTGAGATTTTTCATAAGCACTTTTTATACACTTCATAAAAGATGCTCTAACCCCTTGCTCTTCTAGTGTGTATATACCCTCAGCAGTTGTGCCTCCAGGTGACATGACAGACTCTTTTATCTCATTTGGAGTTGATTCTTTTAAGAGCTTTGCACTACCTAAGAATAGCTCAGAAGTTAACTTTGAAGCTATATCTCGCCTAAGCCCCTCTCTAACAGCCCCATCTTCTAAAGATTGAGCTACTAATGCTAAAAATGCAGGACCACTACCTGCTAGGGCAGTTGCAATATCTAGCTCTTTTTCACTCTCAAGCCAAGTAGTACTTCCAAGTGAGCTAAAAATCTCCATAGCTTCACTTTTTAGCTCTTCATCACCAGTTAATGTGGTTGCAGAACTATTTATTTTAGCACAGACATTTGGCATAGCTCGTATATAGAATCTAGCTGCTATTTTTTTTAGGGATTGCAAAGGTGTGCCTGCAAGTATTGAGTAGAGCGAAGAGGCTTTTCCTTTAAATCCTAAAGAGAGCAAAGAATCTAGTGCGTGAGGTTTGACACAAAGGATTATATTTTTTCCATCAATATCAAATCCATCTTTTAAAAGCCCAACCTCAACCTTTGGATATTGAGCTTTTAATGCCTCTAATTTCTCCCAATCTCTCCCAATAATCTCAAGGGTATATCTATCAACAAGGCCACAAATAAGAGCCTTTGACATCTTTCCATAGCCTATGAGGCTAAGAGTTTTCATCGCTATTTTGCGGTTGAGTAGAATCTTTGCTTATAAAATTAGATATGACATCTGCTAGCCCATAATCTGGAAATCTTGAGCTGTCTAAAACTACTTGACCCATGGTTTTATTATCAAAATTAAACACTACAGGAGCAATAAAGTTTACAGTGGAGTTTTCTAGCGGGGAGTGTATAATCATGATATTAAGTATAAGCACATTGCTATCCTCTTTTAGATCAAGAAGACATTTAAATGCAAGAGGCATCTCAATTTCATACTCTCTAAGCATAAATGGATTGACAAGTGTGAAAGATGGGGTATCTTCGTCTAAATTTTTGAGTTTCATAAAGAGGTCATCTATCTTTTCTAGCGACATCCTACTTATGGTTTCAAATCCTAATATGGGGGCCTTAACCTCAAACTCCATTAACATTCCTTATGATTTTTGACACATGCTCCATCTTGTTACATACAAATAGCCAATATTTTAGCACAATATCAATGTAAAAAGCAATTAATGCTACATAATATCGTAAAATTTTAGAGATATTGTACTAAATTTATTCTACATGTTCAGCAATTTTCAAAATTAATCTCAAAATTGCACCAATAACTTATAAGAAGATAACTAGAAATTAGCTAATATTTGCAAAATTTGAAACATAGGAGTTTTGTGAAAAATATTGTATCTATTATGGTTTTTTTCTTTATTTTGCTTTTTTCTACTGGCTGTAGTGATAAAGCTTCAAATGAGTTTAATAAGCCCGCACTTTTTTGGTATAAAAATATGCTAAAAAGTATATCCGCTAATGATACAGAGGGTGCAGATAACTATTTTACATCTCTTCAAAGCGAGCATGTCAATTCACCGCTATTGCCTGAAGCTATGCTTATTTTGGCAAAAGCTCACATGGATAGTGAGGAGTATCTTTTAGCCACCTTCTATTTGGATGAGTATATTAAAAGGTTTGGCACAAATGAGAATATCGATTTTGTAAAACAGCTAAAAATAAAAGCGAACTTTTATGCTTTTAGGATAAGTGGGAGAGATCAACAGCTTTTAATAGATAGTATAAAAGATGCACAAAGTTTCTTGGATGAGTACCCATACTCAAGATATAGACCTTTTGTGGATACAATGCTTATAAAGATGTATCTAGCAGATTATTCACTAAATAGAGACATAGCCAATCTATATGAAAAGCTAGATAAGCCAGAAGCTGCAAAAATCTACAGAGATAGAGCAAAATATGAGTGGCTAAAAGAGATAGTGGCAAAAGAGCCACAGTTGGCGTGGTATAGAAAAATTTTTGATTGGTAAGGATAACAATAAATGCAACTAAGTAACTACAGCTCATTTCCAGCTGAGATTCCTATTGTGATAGAGGATGAGATATTTTTATACCCTTTTATGATTGCACCTATTTTCATAAGTGATGAGGCAAATATTAGTGCCGCAAATAGAGCAATAGAGAAAAACGAATTAGTCCTAATCGCCACAAGCAAGGCAGGTATGGAGGGCAATAGAGATGAGGATAGTTTTTATGAGATAGGGGTGATTGGCTCTATAATGCGTAAAGTCTCACTTCCAGATGGAAGAGTTAAACTCCTTTTTCAAGGTCTTGCAAAAGGAAAGGTTTTAGAGATTATAGAGAGATCGCCTCTTGTAGCGGTTGTAGATTCTGTAAAAAATAGCCCATTTCAAGAGAGCAAAGTAAATGCTATCATGGAGATTTTAAGAGAGAAGATAACAACTCTATCAACTGTCAATCCACAATTCCCTTCTGATCTTATAAGGACTTTAGATGAGAATCACGACCCAAATAGAGTGGCAGATTTGATATCAAGTTCATTGAGATTAAAAAAAGAGCAAGCTTATGAGATATATTCACAAAATGATATAGAAAAAAGATTGCTAACGCTTATTGATGTGATTATTGAAGAGATAGAAAATACGAAACTTCAAAAAGAGATAAGAAGCAAAGTGCATAGTAAAATAGAGAAGGTAAATAAAGAGTATTTTCTAAAAGAGCAGCTAAAACAAATCCAAAAAGAGCTTGGCACTGATGCTCAAAGAGATGAGGAGATTGAGGAGTACTATAAAAAACTAGAAGAGCTAAAACCTCACATGCCAGAAGATGGATACAAAGAGGTCAAAAAGCAGATTGATAGGCTCTCTAGGATGCACCCAGATAGTGCTGATGCCAATGTATTGCAAAACTATATAGAGTGGATGCTTGAGATTCCTTTTGGGAAAATCTCAAAAAAGAGTCTAAATGTATCTGAAGTAGATAGTCAGCTAGATAAAGATCACTACTCTCTCACAAAGCCAAAAGAGAGAATCTCAGAATATTTTGCAGTTAGAGAGCTTTTAAATCTAAGAGGAAAAGATGAGAAGGATTCAAGAGGTACGATTCTTTGCTTTATAGGACCTCCAGGCGTTGGAAAAACATCATTAGCAAACTCTATAGCAACTGCACTAAAGAGGTCACTTGTAAGGATAGCTCTTGGTGGGTTAGAGGATGTAAATGAGCTAAGGGGTCATAGGAGGACATATATTGGGGCAATGCCAGGTAGAATCATACAAGGCTTGATAGATGCCAAAGAGATGAATCCAGTGGTTGTTTTTGATGAGATTGACAAAGTTGCTAGAAGTCATAGGGGTGATCCGACCGCTGTTTTGCTAGAGGTTTTAGATCCTGAACAAAATAGTGAGTTTAGAGACTACTATGCAAATTTCAATATTGATCTATCAAATATTATTTTTATTGCCACTGCAAATGACATAAGCGGAATTCCAATACCGCTTAGGGATAGGATGGAGTTTATCCAGGTTAGCAGCTACACTCCACAAGAGAAATATCAGATAGCAAAAAAATACCTCATACCTCAAGAGATGAAAAAACATGGTCTAAAAAATGCAGAAGTTGGTATAAATGCTAATGCCTTAAGAGAGCTTATAGAGAAATATACAAGAGAAGCAGGTGTTAGGAATCTAAGAAGAAAAATTGCACAGATATTTAGAAAAAGTGCGAAGATGATACTTCAAGATCCATCCATAAAAAAGATTAGCGTAACCACAAAAAATATAGAAGAGTTTTTTGATAAGCCTGTTTTTGAGATAGACCCTGCTGATAAAAAAGCCATAGTTGGGGTCGTGAATGGATTGGCGTGGACTTCAGTTGGTGGAGATGTATTAAAAATTGAGGCAATTAAGATTCGTGGAAAAGGTGTGATGCAATTAACTGGATCTTTGGGCGATGTGATGAAAGAATCTGCAAGGATTGCATATAGCACAATAAAGGTTCTAATAGATACCAAAAGAGTAAAAATAGATACAAAACTTATTCCTCTAACACCAAAAGAGAAAGAGGAGAATACAGATGTATCTCCAAGCGAAATCTACAATAGATATGACTTGCATGTCCATGTGCCAGAGGGTGCAACACCAAAAGATGGACCAAGTGCTGGTATAACAATGGCTACAGTTATAGCTTCGATTCTCTCAGATAAGAAAGTAAAAGCCGATGTTGCAATGACTGGAGAGCTTACACTTGTTGGCAAGGTTTTGCCAATAGGAGGCTTAAAAGAGAAGCTAATAGCAGCACATAAAGCAAAAATAAAAACAGCATTGATCCCTAGAAAAAACTATCAAAGAGATTTAAAAGATATACCTGATGAGGTAAAAAATGATATTGAAATAATAGCTGTAGATACTATAGAGGATGTACTAAAAGTAGCACTTATTGATTAAAATCACCCCAAGTAGCATATTTTTGGGCT
This sequence comes from Campylobacterales bacterium, assembly GCA_011390245.1. GTDB lineage: Bacteria > Campylobacterota > Campylobacteria > Campylobacterales > JAABSR01 > JAABSR01. The sequence continues at coordinate 962 of JAABSR010000076.1, read as the reverse complement.
TAATAGAAAAAATTTCAGGCTGAAAAGTTAATCAAATCCCGTTATTATCGTAGTTAAAAAGGGATTATCTACAAATGGCTGTAAAAAATGTCCATATTGTCAATCGAATCGCGTAAAAAAAGAATGGAAAGAAAGCTGGGATTCAAAGGTACAAATGTGCTGATTGTCAAAAGAATTTTTCTTCCAAAAAAAGACCAAAAAAATTAGAGAGGTCATTATTTCAACAGTATGTTTATCACAGACAAACACTTCAGGATTTAGCATCCAAATATAAGCGAAGCATCAAATGGGTTTATTATAAAATTCATGAGTACGAGCCTATTGAGAAAGTTCATAATCCTAGAGCTGTAAATTTAATATGTGATGCAACATTTTATGGAAAGAGAAGAGATAAATTAGGTACCTTAGTTTTCATGGATAGCCTCACACATGAGATTCCAATCTGGAAACATATTCAAAGTGAAAAAGTATCCGATTATAAATATCTTCTAAATGAATTATTGAGATTAGGTTATAAGATTCAGTCCGTCACTATCGATGGCAAAAGAGGTGTATCTAGCGTGTTTAAGGATTATCCTGTACAGATGTGCCACTTTCATCAGAAAAGGATTGTACAGAGGTACATTACACTGCATCCTAAACTAGAAGCCAGTCAAAAATTTAAAAAGATCATATCAAGATTGAAATACAGTGATGAAATAAGATTCACTCAGGCACTGGATATTTGGCATCTTCAATACAAAGACTTCCCACTATCCATCCAGAGAGTGGCAAAAGCTCCTTTGCTCACAAAAAGCTTGTGGTTGCACATTAAAAGCATTAGAAAGAATTTACCACTACTCTTTACCTATAAAAATTATAAAGAACTATCGATTTCAAACACAACAAACTTGATCGAAGGTGGAGTATTCTCTCCGTTAAAAATACTCATCAAAATTCATAGAGGGTTATCGAAAAGTTTG
>JAABSR010000007.1 GCA_011390245.1 Campylobacterales bacterium | reverse complement strand
GGGAGAGCTACAAAATAGACCATCGATTTCTAACTTTAGACATATTACTACAAACCCTGCTGCCATAAAAAGAGGTGATCTCTTTTTGTGCACTACAAATCTTGAAGATATAGACGAGGCTCTAAAAAATGGAGCTTATGGCGTTATACATTCACTTGAACATGCCAAGCCTGATGAAGAGAGTGCCTTTATAAAGGTAAGATCTATAAAATCTTCAATGTTTAGAATCTTAAGATATGAACTTTTGAGGAAAAATCTAAAACTCTATCGAGCTACCAATATCATCTGTGCTCTTGTGACAAACCTAGCAGATGGTAGCTCTTTTGTGCTTCCAGATTCTATTGATTTAGCCTTTGAGGTTTTGATAAATTCAAAAGAGAATCAAATTTTTATAGGTGAAAATAGAGAGCTTTTACAATCTATTTCACTTGATTTTGAAGAGCTAACCCCAAGTGAAAATCTAGTCTTTAATGTAATATCAAAAACCATGTTTCACACCACTATATTTTTTGAAGGTGTTATATATGATGCCCTGCCAATTCCGCCAATATTTCTAAAAGAGCTATCTTTGTGTTTGGACTTTATGGAGAGGCACTGTATCTATTTTGATCTCTACAAATTTGAGTATATTTCCAACTTCAAGCCTCATTTTATCAACAAAAATCTTGAATCCAAAAAGTTTGGTCAAAGCGATATGGTATTGATTTGTGAAAATGATCTAGATGAGTTTGAAAAATACCTAACATATATCAAAAAAAATGCAAAATGGGGAAAATCTATTTTTGCTATGCCAAAAGAGTATGAAGAGACTTTTAAGAGTTTGAGTAATATCTTTTTCTATAGCAACCTTTCAGAACTCCAAAAGATTCTAAAAACCAATATATTTAATTTCGCACTTGTTTTTGGTGCAAAAGAGAGTGATATATTTAATCTTCTAAAAAGTAAAAAAGGAAAGCAGGGAGTTTTTAGCTCTCTTGAGTGATCAAAATCTAAAAATAAGTTATTAATATTTCTGATATTTATACCAATTTTATCTATAATTTTTTATAATACACTTCACACTATTTTGAAGGAGTTGTATTGAGTACTAGAAGATTTATTTTAGGAGCAGTAGTAGTTGGCAGTTTGGCTTTTTCTCTAAACGCAAAAAGCGAGTTTAAAGACTACGCAACAATTACAGGCGAGCTTAAGTCTCAAATGAAAAAAGAGGGTGCTTATGCATCTGTTGAAGATGTCAAAAAGGCTTTAGAGGCAAAAGATTGGTTGGTAGCTGATGTTAGGGTTCCAGAAGAGTGGGCAGGTGCTCATATAAAAGGATCAGTTAGGATTGGAAGACAAACACCTGAGATAGCATTGGAAAATTTTGCAGTTGATATCGATGGTAATTTTGTAAAAGATAAGGTGATAGTAGTCTGCAACTCTGCAGCTAGAGCATCTATAGAAGCACAAGCTATCAAGATGATGGGTTTTAAAGAGGTAAAAATCTTTGATATCTATAGTTGGATAGATGGTTGTAATCCAGTAGTGACAAAATACACAGTAAAAAGCTCAAAAGGCGGTACAGGTTTGAAATTTGGTAACTTCTACGCAGAACATTGCATAAAGACAGAGAAATAGGACTTATGTCCTGTTTCTAGAAGTGTTTAGCTGATATCCGATATTTGTAATAGTACCTAGTGTATTTTTACCAATTTTTTTCCTAAATCTCAATATGAAATTTTTTATAGCTGCATCTGTAGGCTTCTTTTTCCCCCATAGTTTATTTTCTACCTCTTCTCTTGTGACAATAGTTTCTATATTTTTTATCAGAAGTTCCAAAAATAGTATCTCTTTTTGATTTAGTTTTATTGATTGGTTATCTTTGATTAGCTCTCTTCTTGTTCTGTCATAAAAAATAGTATCACTTAGAGCAATCTTTTTACTATATGTGTCATCCAAAACATCTTTTAGCATGTTGAATTTTTGCATAAACTCATCATAACTTAGAGGCTTTAGCATATAATCAGTTAGCTTTAGGGGAATAGCAGTAAACAAGAAATCCTCATCTTTATGTGAGCTGAGAACGACTATGGGGATTTCACTATTTTGTCCTCGTATTTTGGACACAAAGTCTAACCCATTTTCATTTTTCAATCTAATATCAGAGATTATTAGATGAATCTCATTCTCCTCATATAGCCTAAAAGCATTCTCTATATCTAAAGCATGGAAGACCTCATTGAAGTATGTCTGCATAAATCTAACAGTATTTCTAGCAAACTCTTCATTGTCTTCTAAAAAGAGCAGATTATAATTTTTTAATCCAGCTATATTGCCCATATAAATCCCTTATATTATTATTGTAAATTTTGCACCGCTATTTGTGTTTTCAGCACTTATTGTGCCACCACTTTTTTCTATTATACTTTTTGACATGTGCAATCCAAATCCAGTAGAATCTTTATTGGTTGAGAAAACATCAAATATTAGATCTAACATCTCATTTTTTATTCCCCCACCATTATCTGAAATAGTCACCTTAGATCTATCTCCCTCTTTGTCTATATCTATAACTACTTTAGCGTTTTTAGTTTTATTATTTATAAATACATCTTTTGCATTATTTAAGATATTTAGTATAACCTGAGCATACTCATTCTCTTTTGCATAAATTTCTACATCACAAATTTTATTGATAACTATATCTATTTGATGGAAATTAAAAGTAGCATCTATTAGTGCACAAGACTGTTTTATCACATCATAAACATTTAGAGATGAAATAATATCACTTGGTTTGTAGAAATTTTGAAAAGTTGTGACAGTATCTGTCATAAATTTTATAACTCCATCACTCTTATGAAAGGATTCCAAAAGATCATCTTTTGTGTATTCATCATTTTTTACAAGTGATATATTTAGCATATTTAGGGCACTTAGTTCAGTCAAAGGCTGTTTCCATTGATGTGCTATGTGCATTAGTAGCTCCCCTAGTGCTGCTTGTTTTGATTGTTGGTTTAGTATCTGATCTCTTAGTTTACTCTTCTCTATCTCCTCTTTTACCTTTTTTTCTAGGTTGTTTTGATAGTTGTAGAGTTCGATATGTGTAGATACTCTTGAGAGAAGTTCAGTAGGGTTAAAGGGTTTTGTAACATAATCTAGTGCACCTAGTTCAAAGCCCTTTTTTATATCCTCTTCTGTTGTTTTAGCAGTTATGAAAATTAGTGGAATTTTTTTTAGTTTTGGGTTTGCTTTTATGATTTTGCAAAGCTCATAACCATCAATATCAGGCATGATTATATCAAGAAGTATTAGCTCAACCTCCTCCTCTTCCAAAATCTCTAGAGCATCTTTAGCATTTAGAGCAGGAATAACATCATATTTTTTTAAGATTCCAACTAAAATATCTACACTTATTTCAGCATCATCAACTGCTAATATAGTTCCTTTTTTTTTGCTCTCCACACCTTCAACTGACATTATTTCTATATCCTTTTTGCTTTAGTTTGTTATGATATTTGTAAAGTATTTCAACATACTAGCAGATAAACTATAAATGATACTTGATTGGTACTATAGTCTTATAATTAAAGGATGAAAATTGAGAAAAATCTTTGTCATACTCATTTTACTCTTTTCTCTTTTTGGTACTTCAAGTGCCAAAGATCTTCAAAAGATTACCTTGCAACTTCAGTGGAAACATCAGTTTGAGTACGCTGGATTCTATACTGCTTATGAGAAGGGATACTACAGAGATATTGGATTTGAAGTTGAATTTGCAGAGTATGAAGATGGTATGGATATCGTACAAGAGGTATTGAGTGGGAAAAAAGAGATAGGGATTTGGGGTGCTGGAGTGATAGAGGAGTGGATGAGTGGTGAAGAGCTAACTTTTTTGGCAAACTACTTTAAACGCTCACCTCTGGTGATTGTTGCAAATGAGGACATCAGACTTCCTATTGATTTAATAGGCAAAAAACTTATGATCTCCTCTAAAAATGCCAGAAGTGCTGGTCATACTCAGATGTTTTCAACTTTCAAGATGAGCGTAGAAGATATAGATATAGTTCCACCAACATTTGATATAGATGATTTTATTGAAGGAAGGGTTGATGCCTACTCCGCTTTTTTGACAAATGAGATATATGAGCTTAGAAAAAAACGAGCTATTTTTAACATCATAGATCCCAATAACTACGGTGTAGAGTTGTATGATGTAAATCTATTCACCTCAAAAGAGTTTGCAAAAAAATATCCGCTAAAAACACAAGCTTTCATAGATGCTACAAATAGAGGATGGGAGTACGCTTTAGAGAACAAAGATGAGATAGTAGATTTGATACTTTCAAAATACAACTCCCAAAATAAAACAAAAGAACATCTTCTTTTTGAAGCAAAAGAGATAGAGAAGGTAATGCTAACAAACATCTATCCAATAGGTAGTGTAGATATAGAGAAAATAAAAAAAATAGGTGCGATTTTTGCACAGATAGGAATAGAGAATCCAAGATTTGATTTTGAAAATATGGTTTTCAATTACCTTGAAAATGAGATGGAATTAACCACCAAAGAGAGAAGTTTTATTTTGCAAAATCCAATTGTCTCTATTGCATTGATGAGCGATTTTACTCCATTTTCTTATGTAGAAGATGGAGAGTTCAAGGGATTTGTAAATGATCTTTTGGCTCTTATATCAAAAAAGAGTGGTCTTAGATTTGAAAAAAGAGTAGGAGTTTGGGTAGAAAATTTAGATTCTTTCAAAGAAAAAGAGGTAGATTTAATAGCAGATATATCACACAAAAAAGAGAGAGAGCCTTTTACTCTCTATACAAATCCATACTATGAGATACCAACACTAATTTTCTCAAGAGATGGATTTAGTGGCTATAGTGGACTTGAAAGCCTAAGTGGCAAAAGAGTTGGAATCCAAAAAGATGTATTTTATTCAAAAGAGCTAAAAGAGTTAGATGGCTTGAAGTTGGTAGAGTATGGAAGTATAGACTTAATGTCAAAAGATTTAGGTTATGGGAATATAGATATTGCTATTATGAATCTTTTGACTATGAATCACTACATAATAAAAAATAGCCTTTTGAATATAAAAGTAGTTGATGAGTTAGAGTTAGATGGTGTTGGTAGGGAGGATTTGAGGTTTGGAATTAGGGTTGATGCTCCTATTTTACATCAGATTATTCAAAAGAGTCTTGATTCTGTAAGCAATGGAGAGTGGGCTGCTCTTACAAAAAGGTGGATAGGAGTAAAGATAGCAGTAGAGGGCACAAAGGTAGAAAGCTTGAAAAAGATTAAGCTAACTCCAAAGGAGAGTAATTATCTAGAAGATAAAGAAGAGATCACAATGTGTGTCGATCCTGACTGGGAGCCTTATGAGAAGATAAATGAGGATGGCAAACACGAGGGAATCGCTGCTGACTTGATAAGGGTAATCGCTAGCAGGGCTGGGATTGAGCTAAAACTTATAGAGACAAAAGATTGGCAAGAGAGTTTGGATGCTTCAAAGATTGGCAGATGTGATATTTTGAGTTTTTTAAATAGGTCTGAAGAGAGAGAGAAGTGGCTAAAGTTTAGCGAACCAATATTTTATGATCAAAATGTTCTCATAGCTCATGAGGAGCATGAGTATATAATAAATCTAGCTTCACTTTCAGATAAAATCGTAATCTTACCAGAGGGGAGTTCTCTTATAAATAGAATAAGAGAATCTTATCCAAAGCTAAAGATAAAAATAGTAAAAAGCGAAAAAGAGTGTTTTGAGGCTGTATCAAACAAAGAGGCAGATATCACGATAAGACCTTTAACTATTGCAGCCTATACAATCAAAAAAGATGGCTACTTCAATCTCAAAATAGCAGGACAGTTGCCAGATGAGTTTACAAATGCTCTAAGCATAGGAGTTTTAAAAAGTGAAGATATGTTAGTGGATATTCTCAATAAAAGTATCGCAACATTGACTTCTGAAGAGATAGATAAAATAGCAAATGCACATGTCTCAATAAATATACAACAAGGGATTGACTACTCACTTATTTGGAAAATCTTAGCTGGAGTTGTTCTTTTGATAGGTGGGTTTTTGTACTGGAATCGTAAACTCTCCAAGCTAAATAGTGATCTAAAAATCGCAAAAGAGAGGGCTGAAGTAGCAACAAAAGAGAAATCAAATTTTTTAGCAAACATGTCTCATGAGATTAGAACTCCAATGAATGCGATTATTGGTATGACATATCTAATAAAACAATCAGTGCTCACACCACTACAAAAAGATTATGTAAAAAAGATAGAAAATTCAGCAAATGCACTACTTGGAATCATAAATGATATTTTGGATTTCTCAAAAATAGAGGCTGGAAAACTAGAGATTGAAAATATAGATTTTGATCTTCACAGCGTTGTAGAGAATGTCACAAGCTTGGTGGAATTAAAGGCTTGTGATAAAAATTTGGAGTTTATAGTCTCTTATGATCATGGTATGAATATGCATCTTTTTGGAGACCCACTAAGAATTAGTCAAGTTCTGACAAATCTTGCAAATAACGCTATCAAGTTTACTTCAAAGGGTGAAGTGGGAATCTATATAACCAAAAAAGAGAACAACCTCTATAGATTTGAGGTCAGAGATAGTGGTATAGGGCTAACAAAAGAGCAGCAATCAAAGCTTTTCAAATCATTTTCACAAGCAGATGCAAGCACTACAAGGAAGTTTGGAGGCACTGGGCTAGGACTTGCAATATCAAAACAACTTGTAGAGATGATGGGCGGAGAGATATGGGTGGAGAGTGAGTATGGAGTAGGCAGTGTTTTTGGTTTTGAGATACCTATAGTAGAGCAAGAGAAGATAGAAAAAGAACCAAAAAAGTTTGTAAATAAACATGTCTTGATTGTTGATGATACTCCATCATGGCAAGCTATACTCTCTAGGCATTTGAGGGGATTTAATATAGAAGTAGAGGTTGCAAGTAGTGGTGAGGAGGCGATAGAAAAACTAGGTAAAGATAGGAGTTTTGATCTGATTCTTATGGATTGGAAGATGCCAAAAATGGATGGGATAGAGGCAACTAAAATCATCAAAGAGAATTATAACAATGCACCACCAACTATCATAATGGTCTCCTCATACAGACAAGATAGCATCGTAAACTCTGCAAAAGAGCAGGGTATTGATATATTTTTGCAAAAACCTATAAATCCATCACTACTTTATAGTGTGATCATGGATCTTTTTGGTGAGGGAATCAAAAACGAGTATAAGGTAGAGGCAGAAAATAATAATCTAAAAAATGCACTTACAACACTAAGAGGTAGCAATATTTTATTGGTTGAAGATAATGCTATGAATATTGAGATCATAGAGGGTATGTTGAGAGAGAGTAAAATAGTCATAGATAAAGCAAACAATGGAGAAGAGGCTGTAAAAAAATATAGAGAAAATAGAACCAAATATGAGCTTATACTTATGGATATCCAGATGCCAATCATGGATGGATATGAAGCTACAACTATTATCAGACAAGAGGATAAAAACATTCCTATCATAGCACTCACTGCAAATGCAATGGTAAGCGATATCAAAAAGACTAAAGAGATTGGTATGAATGAGCATCTAAATAAACCAATTGATGTAGATAAACTCTTCTCAACACTTCTAAAGTATATCTCCAAAAAGTGTGAAGAGGAGAGGGTGGACAAAGAGAGAGGGAGAGAGTTGGAGTTAGAGCACCTTAGTTTTGAAAATATTGACATCAAAAAAGGTCTAAAGAGTATGGTTTTTGATGTAGCACTTTATAAAAAGATAGTTACTAATTTTGTAAAAGAGTACAAAAATATAGATAAAAAAGTTGAAAAACTAATAGAAGAGAATCCAAAAGAGGTAATTAGAATAGCCCATACTATCAAGGGCTTGAGTGCAAATATTGGAGCTTTTAAGCTAAATGAAGTAGCAAAAATTCTAGAAGATGATCCTCAAAAAAGTAATATTCCCAAATTTGGCGAAGAGCTAAAAAAAGTAATAGATGAGCTAGAAATTAGCGAGCTTATGCTAAAAGAGGGTAGCAGAGATAGCAGTGAAGGAAAAGAGCAAATCTCAAAAGAGAGAAGAGATGAGCTTTTTTTCAAGCTTCTAGAATCTATAAAAAAGAGAAGACCTCAGATGAGTAAACCTATCATAGAAGAGTTGGAGCAATGTACACTAGATAGTGAAGATAGAGCAAAATTTGATGAGGTAAAAGAGCTTGTAAAAAAATACAAATTTAGCGAGGCGAAGAAAATTTTAGAGGGAGAAGAGTAGTGAATACTAAAGATAAGACAATACTAGTGGTAGATGATACAGAATCAAATATAGATATGCTTTTGGCAATACTAAAAGATTATGATGTGATACCTTCTACTTCTGGCAAAGATGCTATAGGAGTAGTTGAAAATGAGAATATTGACCTAATACTTTTAGATATCATGATGCCCGAGATGGATGGATATGAGGTTTGTACTATTTTGAAATCAAAAAAGAAGACTTCACAAATCCCAGTAATATTTATCACAGCCAAGAGTGATGAGGAGAGCATAGAGATGGCTTATAAGGTTGGTGGGATTGATTATGTTACTAAGCCTTTTAAGCCAAGAGAGCTTTTAGCAAGGGTGAGAACACAACTTCAACTAAGAGAGATGATGGCTGATCTTGATTATCTAGCTTCAAGAGATGGAATGACAGGAATCTATAATAGGAGGAAATTCTTTGAGCTAAGTATTGCCCAAATAGAGCAGAGCAATCAAATCTATGGAGTGATGATTGATATAGATAACTTCAAAGAGATAAATGATACCTATGGCCATCAAGTAGGTGATGAGATATTAATAGGTATTACAAATTCTATATCTTCAAATTTAGAGGAGGATGATATTTTTGGTAGATTAGGTGGTGAAGAGTTTGCCATCATAGCAAAAAGAGAGAGTAAAGATAGAGCAGTAGAGCTAATGGAGCACATCAAAGAGGAGATATCAAAAGTAGAAGTAAAATCAGAAGATGGGGTAGTAGTAAAAGCGACAGTTAGCATAGGGGTGAGTGAAAAGATAGAGGGTGATAATGCAGATACTCTGCTAAAAAGAGCAGATAGTGCACTATACACCGCAAAAGGTGAAGGGAAAAATAGAGTTAGGTTGAGATAGGTTGAGTTAAATATTTGTTATGATAGACTTATATGAATTAAAAAGAAAAGGATAAGATATGAGAAAGTCGATACTTTTTACATTTGCACTACTGCTTGCTCTATCATCTTTGATGAGTGGTTGTGAAAGAAATGACTACCAACACCCACTACATAGATCGAAGTAAGTTGAAATAGTAAAACCTATTGATAGGTTTTACTATAGATGATTATTTATAGGTACTATATCTCTATCGTGAGATAAATGATCAAGGGCAACAGTAATCTCTTTGATAGTGCCCTCATCAACATATCCCTTCCAGATATTTAATCTGATAGGAAAAACCTCCATAAACATTAGGCTAAGCTGATCTTTAAATAGAGTTCCATCACCAATACTCTCAATCATCAAATCCCTAAAAATAGCTTTATTTAAAAGCTCATTATCAGATTCTAAAAAATCCTCCAATGCTTTGAGTGATGAGGAGATTCTAAAGTACTCCTTGATATCTTCTATAGATTTTGAGTTGTCTATTGATTCGACAATCTTCAAAACTATAAACTCTTTATTCACTTTTGGTTTGAGCTCTTTGACTTTTTTTGTAGAATCCGCTATATCAAATCCACTTGTATATGATATGTAAAAACCATAAGAGAGTTGATAATATGTCTCATAATACGCCAAGAGATATGAGATATTCTCATTTGTCAAAATCTTAACCTTCGCAACATCTATATCCATAACAGACCTCCTAGGTAAAGCTACTCTATACAGTAGCATCGTCAAATAAATCTTTTTATTTATTCTATCCTATGTGCAATAGATACATATTGATAAGCAAAATCTATTCTTAATTTTTAAACTCGATTTTAGTTTGGATTTGGTGTGTGAGAAGTGTAGATTTAAAATGGAGAGAGGGTGTTGTCTATGTATGAAAAATAAAGCTATTAAAAGGGTTGGAATCCCATAAATAATATGGAATTCCAAAAAAAAATGTAAGTCTAAGACTTACATCATTCCGCCCATTCCGCCCATTCCACCCATGCCTGGATCCATTGGTGGCATAGAAGGTTTATCCTCTTTTACTTCATAAACTGCTGCTTCTGTAGTAAGAAGTAGTGAAGCTACTGAGGTAGCATTTTGTAGTGCTATTCTCTCAACCTTTACTGGATCAATAATACCAGCTTCAAACATATCTACATACTCACCAGTTGAAGCGTTGAAACCAAAAGTCTCATTTGTGTTTGATTCTACTGCATTACATACTACACCATCATCAAAACCTGCATTTTTTGCTATTGTTTTTAGAGGAGCTTTTATAGCTCTTTTGATTATGTCATATCCGATTTTTTCATCATCAACAAGATTTAGATTAACTTTTGCACTTGCTCTAATAAGTGCTGCACCACCGCCTATGACGATACCCTCTTCTACGGCAGCTTTTGTAGCACTTAGTGCATCTTCTACTCTATCTTTTTTCTCTTTCATCTCGATTTCACTAGCAGCTCCAACTTTGATAACTGCAACACCACCACTTAGTTTTGCTAGTCTCTCTTGAAGTTTCTCTTTGTCATAATCGCTTGTAGTATCTTCAGCCTGTGCTTTTATTTGAGATACTCTTGCCTCAACAGCACTCTTATCTCCAGCACCATCTACGATAGTTGTATTGTCTTTATCTACAACTACTCTAGCACAAGAGCCTAGATCATCAATTGAAGCTCCCTCAAGAGTTCTACCAATCTCTTCACTAATCACTTGACCACCAGTTAAGATAGCGATATCTTCAAGCATAGCTTTTCTTCTATCACCAAATCCTGGAGCTTTAACAGCAGCAATATTTAAAATACCTCTAAGTTTATTAACAACAAGAGTTGCTAGTGCTTCACCCTCAATATCTTCTGCAACGATTAGAAGTGGTCTGCCACCTTTCATAACTTGCTCTAGAAGTGGAAGTATATCTTTCATTGAAGTTATTTTTTTATCAAAAAGTAGAATATATGGATTATCTAGTACTACTTCCATCTTTTCGCTATCTGTTACGAAGTACGGAGATAGATAACCTCTATCAAACTGCATACCCTCTACTACATCAAGCTCATCAACGATTCCCTTTGCTTCTTCTACTGTGATAACGCCATCTTTTCCAACTTTATCCATAGCTTCAGCAATAAGATCACCAACTCTTGGGTCACTATTTGCAGATATTGAAGCAACTTGAGCTATCTCTTTTTTGCCATCAACTACTCTACTTATTTTTTTAAGCTCTTCAACAATAGCGATACACGCTTTATCCATACCTCTTTTTACTTCGATAGGATTTGCACCAGCTGTGATGTTTCTCAATCCCTCTTTGAAAATAGAGTGTGCTAGGACAGTAGCAGTTGTAGTGCCATCACCTGCAGCGTCTGCAGTTTTACTTGCTACTTCTCTTACTAATTGAGCACCCATGTTTTCCATAGCATCACTTAGCTCAATCTCTTTAGCAACAGAAACACCATCTTTTGTTATAGATGGAGCACCAAAACTCTTTTGTATTAAAACATTTCTACCTCTAGGACCCATTGTAACTTTTACTGCATCTGCTAGTTTTGTTACACCTGAATAGAGTCTATTTCTTGCATCATCTGAAAATTTTACATCTTTAGCTGCCATTATTTCTCCTTATTATTTTAATTATTTCAAAATTCCAAGAATATCATCAGTATTCATAACTAGATACTCTTTTCCATCGATTTTTATATCAGTTCCTGTATATTTAGCAAATACTACAGTATCGCCCTCAGATATCTTTTTCTCTTCAGCTACTTCATCACTTATAGCTATCACTTTGCCATTTAGTGGCTTCTCTTTTACATTGTCAGGAATAATAATTCCAGAAGTAGTTTTCTTCTCCTCTTCTACTCTCTCAACCAAAACCCTTTGACCTAGTGGTTTAAAACCCATCTTTGAAACCTCCGTTATTAAGTTTATATTTATTTGTCAGATTTGCTCTTAAGCAGGGGAATTTTACCTCAAAATTATCACTTTGTCAATAGATTTGCTAAAAATAAGCAAAATTTCTATTATACTTTAGTCTAAGTGACTAAGGAAAGCTTATTTTTTTTGTAAAGATTTAGCACTAATCTGCTATTGTAGCTTGTTTTGATAATATTATGAAACATATTAAATTTAAATCGCAGAGGTGGTTATGGTTATTGTTAGGCTTATATTTCTCTCATTTGTGCTCTTTCTTTCAATACTTTTTGTCGCATATCTTTATATGACACAAGAGGGCGGCAGAGCTTACATAGGAAATATCATAGAATCCAAAATAGAAAAAAGTAGTGGACTTGATGTTGAAGTGCTAGATTTGAGATATGACTACAATAGTTTTAGTGGAATGATCAAAAGTGGCAATGATACTCTGCATTTTGATGGTAAGTACTCATTTTTTCCAAAGCTTGTAGATCTTGATTACAAGTTAAATATCAAGAATCTATCTAAATATAGAGAGCTAATAGGTAAAGATATAGATAGTACAATCATCTCTAGTGGTAATGCGGTAAAAAGAGATAAAGAGATAGAAATAGAGGGAGTTGTAGAGATATTTGATGGAGAGATTTTATATACTGCTTTTTTGAAAGACTTTATATTGGAAGAGATGACTATAAAAGTTGCAAAATCTGAACTAGAGAAAATAGAATCATCAGATGAGTTTTTGAAATCACTGCCTTGGAGTAGAGTTGGCAATCAAGAGATAGTTAAAAAAGAGAGGATTGAGGGAGATTTTGGTGTACAATTTGACCTAGAATTTAAAAATTAAATTTCTTACAAACCTCATTTGGCTACAATATCTTACAATATCTTTAAAAATAAAAAGAGGAAAACCATGTACTCAAGAAGAATCACATCCCTTTCAGAATCTATGACCATTGCAATAACCACACTTGCAAAAAAGCTAAAAAGTGAGGGAAAAGATGTTATATCTTTTTCAGCAGGAGAGCCTGACTTTGACACACCTGAGGTTATCAAAAATGAGGCAAAAAAGGCTTTGGATGAGGGCTTTACAAAATATACTGCAGTTGCTGGTATCCCAGAATTGCTCAAAGCAATACAGAGTAAGCTAAAAAGAGAGAATAATCTTGATTATGATGTAGATGAGTTATTAGTTAGCAATGGTGCAAAACACTCACTCTTTAATATCATACAAGCTCTTATTGATGAGGGTGATGAGGTTATTATCCCAGCACCATATTGGGTGACATATCCAGAGTTAGTATCATTTTCTGGCGGTAAAAACATCTATATAGATACAGATGAGAGTTGTGGATTTAAAATTAGTGCTGATGATTTGAAAAAAGCCCTAACACCAAAGACAAAAATGCTTATACTAACATCACCTTCAAATCCTACTGGAGCAGTATATAGTAGAGCTGAGCTAGTTGAGATTGCTGGAGTATTGAAGGGTTCAAATATTATTGTGATTAGTGATGAGATGTATGAAAAGCTAGTATATGATAGCGAGTTTTGTGCAGCTGCTTCAGTGAGTCAAGATATGTTAAATAGGACAATAACTGTAAATGGCCTAAGTAAATCTGTCTCTATGACTGGATGGAGGATAGGATATTTGGCTTCTAAAAATAGAGAGCTAATAAAATATATGAATAATCTCCAATCACAATGCACTTCAAATATCAACTCAATAACTCAAAAAGCAGCTATCGCTGGACTTGATGGGAGAGCAGATAAAGATATAGAATCTATGAGAGTAGAATTTCAAAAAAGAAGAGATATAGCTTGTGATATGTTTAATGCAATTGAAGGGTTGTCTGTCTTGAAGCCTGAAGGTGCATTTTACCTATTTGTCAATATCAAAGATGTAAGCAATGATTCTATGGAGTTTTGCAAAGGACTACTACAAGAAGAGGGGGTTGCAGTAGTGCCTGGTATTGGTTTTGGACTAGAGGGCTATTTTAGATTCTCATTTGCTACTTCTATGGAAAATATAAAAGAGGGAATAAATAGAGTAAGTAGATATGTCAAAACCCTGCAATAAATTTATAGGAGCACATGTAAGTGCAAGTGGAGGAGTACAAAATGCTCCACTAAATGCTAAAGCTATAGGGGCAAAAGCATTTGCACTTTTTACCAAAAATCAAAGACAGTGGGTAGCAAAACCACTAGAGCAGAGCAGTATAGATGAGTTTAAAGAGAATCTAAAAAAAGCAGATATTTTACCAAAACATGTACTGCCTCATGATAGCTATCTTATAAATCTAGGGCATCCAGAATCTGAAAAACTTCAAAAAAGCAGAGAGGCTTTTTTGGATGAGGCAAAAAGATGTGAGCAACTAGGATTGAATTTTTTAAATTTTCACCCTGGAAGCCACCTAAAAAAAATTGATGAAGATGAGTGTATAAAACTAATAGCAGAATCTATAAACCTAACAATAGATGCTACAAAAGATCTAATCATGGTAATCGAAAATACCGCAGGGCAGGGGAGTAATATAGGATATAGATTTGAACATCTTGCAGAAATTATTGAGTTGGTAGATAACAAGGAGAGAGTAGGGGTTTGTCTTGATACTTGCCACACATTTTCAAGTGGATATGATCTAAGAACTAGAGATGATTATGACAAAAGTATGGGCGAATTTGAGAAGATAGTGGGTTTTAAATACCTAAAAGGTATGCACATAAACGACTCAAAAGCAAAATTTCAAAGCCGTGTAGATAGACACCACTCAATAGGCAAAGGAGAAATAGGAGAGAATCTCTTCTCTTTTATAGTAAATGATACTAGGATGGATGATATGCCTCTTATTTTGGAGACTATAGATGATAGTTTGTGGGCAAAAGAGATAGAGCTTTTATATTCACTAGTAAAAAATTAATATATTTATTATTGTAGTTAAAGTATATTTAGCGTTTATAAAAATTTAAACCAATTTATAATTTAGGTAGAACATTGAGACATTTTTTAACACTAAAAGATTTTACAAAAGATGAGATTTTAGAGATTATCGCTCTATCGCAAAAAATCAAAGAAGAGAGCTTAAAATCAAAGAGTATTCGTTATATGGATGGGAAGATTTTAGGTATGATTTTTGAGAAAAGCTCAACTAGGACAAGGGTATCTTTTGAAGCAGGTATCTATCAGCTAGGTGGAGTTGGTATGTTTTTGTCAAACAAAGATATCCAGCTTGGTCGTGGTGAACCTATGAAAGATACTGCAAGGGTTATAACTCGTATGGTTGATATGGTTATGATAAGAACATTTGAACATGAAAAGATTGAGGAGTTTGCCAAATACTCCAAAGTTCCAGTGATCAATGGCTTAACAGATGAGTATCATCCAGTGCAACTTATGGCTGATTATCTAACTATGTGTGAACATGGAAAGGGTAAAGATTCAAAGGTGGCTTTTGTAGGAGATGGAAACAATATGGCAAACTCATGGCTTATGCTTGCTAGCAAGATGGGCTTTGAGCTTAGGATTGCTACTCCAAAAGGGTATGAAGTAGATTCTGAAGTTGCAGCTCTAGCAGAAGATTATGCCAAAGAGAGTGGAGCAAAAATAGTATATACAAACTCAATAAAAGAGGCTTGTTTGGGCGTAGATGTGATAAGTACAGATGTATGGGCATCTATGGGTAAAGAGGATGAGCAAAAAAGAAGAGAGAGAGATTTTCAAGGTTTTATGGTAGATATGGATACACTAAAGCTTGCAAAAGAAGATGCCATTTTTATGCACTGTCTCCCAGCTCACAGAGGTGAAGAGGTGAGCGAAGAGGTTTTAGAAGGTGAGGCTAGTGTGGTCTTTGATGAGGCAGAAAACAGACTTCACGCTCAAAAGGGTATCATGGTGTGGTTGGATAGAGAAAGAGAGAAGGAGTGTAAAGTAGGTGAGTGAAAATAGCTTGATAGATATAGACTCAGATAAAAAAAAACATAGAGCAAAACTAATCTCTACAAGTAGCAAAAGCAAAGAGATAGTTTTTTTGCAAAAGATTCAAAAAGAGAGCGAGCCACTTTTCTTAGAAGATGAAGGCGGCAAAACTTTTGTGATGATAGAAGAGGGTGAATATCAGCAGATGCACTCACTGCTCAAAGCTAATCAAGATGAGATGTTCAAATTAAGACTTGAAAAAGAGATACTTCAGAGTATGCCTATAGACTTTGAAGATGTGTGGACTGTTGCTATGAATGAGATAAAAAAGAGTTATGCTGGGAATTTTATCAACACTAGAGAGATTGTTAGGAGCATAAAAAGATCTCATCCAAATCTATTTTTTGATCTACAAAATCTAATTGGCGGTGATATAAGTCAAGAGAATCCATTCTAATGTCTATTGATTTTGATAAGTTCTCAAAATACTCTAAAGCAGGCCCTAGATATACAAGCTATCCCACAGCTGTAGAGTTTTCTCTAGATTATGACTACTCTAGCTACATACAATCTCTAAAAGAGCAAAACCCAAAAAGGGCACTATCTTTGTATCTTCATATACCATTTTGTAGAAGTGCTTGCTATTTTTGTGGTTGCAATGTTGTCTATACTAGCAAAGATGACAAGAAGAGCAGATATATAGAATACCTCAAAAAAGAGCTTGAGATTCTAAAAAAGAGTTTAGATTGTACTAGGAGCGTAGTTCAGCTTCATATAGGTGGTGGAACTCCTACATTTCTATCTGCTGATGAGTTAGATGAAGTTTTAAGTGCTATTAGAGAAGTCTTTACAAATTTTTCACCTGATGCTGAGATAGCGTGTGAGATAGACCCTAGATTTTTTGAGCTAGATCAGATGAAGAGTTTGCAAAAACATAAATTTAATAGGCTAAGTTTTGGTGTGCAGGATTTTGATTTAAGTGTACAAGAAGCAATACACAGAATCCAAACTCCAAAACTTATACAAGAGTGCGTTTTGCTTGCAAGAGAGCATGACATTAAGTCTATAAATTTTGATCTTATTTATGGATTGCCTCATCAGAGCTTTGAGACATTTAAGAAGACTTTGCAGATAGTGTGTGGACTAAATCCTGAGAGAATAGCTGCTTTTAATTATGCCCATGTCCCATGGATGAAAAAGAGTATGAGAAAAATAGATGAGACAACACTACCAAAGCCTAGCGAGAAGCTCAAGATTTTAAAACATACTATCTCATTTTTGAGGGCAAATGATTATGAGATGATAGGGATGGATCATTTTGCAAAGAGAAGTGATGAGCTCTTTTTGGCTATTGAAAAAAATGAGCTAAAACGCTCTTTTCAAGGCTATAGTGTAAAGGGTGGAAGTGATACTATAGGTATAGGGCTTACCTCAATTGGTGAGAGTATAGACTACTATGCTCAAAACTTTAAAGATTTAAGTAGCTATGAAAAAGCAATAGATGAGGGAAAATTGCCACATTTTAGAGGTATAAAGCTAAGCAATGAAGATGTACTTAGAAAAGAGATAATAATGTCTCTGATGAGCAACTTCAAACTAGATATCAAAAAAATTGAGGATAGATTTGGTATTGATTTCAAAGATAAATTTTCCAATGAGCTTGAAGAGTTGAAAGAGTTTGTAGCGGATGATTTGGTAGATATTGGAGAGGATTTTATAAGGATTTCAGATACTGGGAAGATGATTATAAGAAATATAGTTATGCCTTTTGATGAGTATTTAAAGAAGACTCCAAAAGAAGATAGAAAATTTAGCAAGACTGTGTAATGTATAACTATCAAAAAATTACAGATGATTGCGTAAAATGTGGAAAGTGTATCCCAGTTTGTACTATCCATCAGGTAAATAGCGATGAAGTAACCTCACCACGGGGTTTTATAGACCTCCTTGGAGCCTATGAGCGTGGAGAGTTAGAGCTTGATAGAAACGCAAAAGATATTTTTGAGAGCTGTTTTTTGTGCACAAACTGTACAGCCGTCTGTCCAAACTTGCTACCTACAGATTTAGTCATAGAACATGTGCGTGCAGATATCGCCAAAAAGTTTGGTATTGCATGGTATAAGAGATTTTTTTTCTTGCTTCTAAGAAGCAGAACTCTTATGGATTGCCTCTTTAGGATTGGGTATGTATTTACCCCATGTGCTTTCAAATCCTTACCTCTTAAAAAATCAATCCGCCCTAGAATCAAAATGCCTTTTGTAGGTCAAAGAGTTTTGCCTATGTTAAATTTCACCCCATTTTTGAAAAAATATAGAGATTCTTATAGATTTTCCAAAAAAAATAGACCACAAAAAATAGCAATATTTATAGGATGTCTTGCAAACTATAACTACCGCTCAATAGGTGAATCCCTAATGAAGATTCTAGAGAGATTAGAGATAGATGTGATAATTCCAAAAAAACAGCTCTGCTGTGGCGCACCTGCATATTTTACTGGTGATTTTGATACAGTTGATTTTCTTGTGCGTAGAAACATAGAGTATTTTGAGACTTTTATTGATGAGGTTGATGCAATCCTCATCCCAGAGGCTACATGTAGTGCTATGGTCAAAGAGGATTGGGAAAGATTTTTGGAGAATAAGCCAGAGTGGAGAGAGAGGGCTGGTAAGCTAATGCCAAAAATATTTATGGCTACAGAGTGGTTGTATAAATCTACAAAGCTAGAAGAGATTTTGCAAAAGAGTGATAAAAACTCACAAGAGCTAGTGACTTATCACGATCCTTGTCACGCTAGAAAGGTTCAAGGAATCTTCAAAGAGCCAAGATCTTTGATCTCTCAAAACTACAAAATGGTTGAAATGAGTGATCCAAATAGGTGTTGTGGTTTTGGAGGTGTAACTTTGCAAAGTGAGAAGTTCAAATACGCTAAAGCTGCTGGAGAGCCAAAAGCCAAAATGATACAAGATACAAAAGCTACAATAGTTTCAGCAGAATGTAGTGCATGTAGGATTCAGCTTACAAATGCTCTTGATAGTCATGGCGTAGATGTAAACTTCGCCCATCCCCTTGAGCTAATAGCTAAGGCTTTGGACTAAGTTTTATAGTTTTATTTTTTAGAAGGCATAACAAATAGGAAAGGCACACCCTTTACTAGACCACTTGAGAAGATTTTTTGAGCGTTTTCATTGACAATCTTTGGATCGATTTTGTTTTGCTCATCTGTGAGTTTGTAATCTTTATCAAAATATTTTCTAAATATCTCTATTTTTTCTTTATTTGATTTTGCTTTTTTGGTTTCGTCATAGATGAGTTGCCCTTTTATGAAAGCACTTTTGCCATGAACTGGAGCAATAACCAATCTTAGGCTTGTCTCTTTTAGTTTATCTTCTATAGAATCAAGCTCTCTTCTACAGTATGGACACTCAGGATCTGTTACTACGACAGTTACTTTATCTCCACCACCTTTGAAATCAACATAACCTTCATCTGGTATAGAATCAAAAAGTTTTATCAAATCACCCTCTTTTGATTTCTCATTATAGGCTTGAATCTTATCAATCATGCTTTTTACACTCTCTTCACTTTTGCTGTTTTTTGTAAAGTAGAGATTTGAAAAGCCAATAACACTTGTCCCATCTTCGTTTGCAAAAATAGGGAATCTTTGAGCATTTTGCGTGCTCTCAATTATAACTATATTTAATCCCTTAATATCCTCTAAACCCTTTTTTTCTACTACTTTGACTTCCATTTTTGTCTTCTCTTTTAGAAGAGATTCTAGGTTTGTCTCAAATTTACCTGCCATAAGTAGCGTTGTCGCCACTGTGGAGATAACTAAAGCTTTTCCAAGTACATTTAACTTCATCGCAATCCTTTTTTAATATTTTTATGGATTCTATCCAAATGTAGGTTTTTAATCCCTTGAAATATCAAGTAACCTTTGCTTTTTACCTATATACAAGAAATTTATAGCTCAACTTTGAGGCTATTATTGAGCATAGTAGTGAAACTGTCAGAAGCATATACATGATAGTCATCTGAAAAGAGAAAGCATAAAGTGGACTAGCTCCTGCAATAATCATCCCACTCATCATACCTGGGATAAAGACTATGCCAATTGTTTGAAGATTGTTGATTATTGGATGTAGTGAGGCTTTGATCGCATTTATAGACTCATCTTTTGTTGATTCTTCTAGTTTTACCCCAAGAGAGAGCATGCCCTCAATCTTCCCTATCGAGTTTGTAATATTGTTTTTTAGCCTATCTATGGTGAGTGTATATACATTTAGAGCATTTCCAAGCACCATGCCAGCAATAGGGATGATGATATTTGCTTCAAACTTCAAAGTACCCACAAGAATCAAAGAGCCTAAAACAAAAGATGATGGTATGGAGATTGAGATTAGAGCAATAAAAAAAGAGTATTTTGGAAGATTTACTCTGCTTTTTGCAGTGTATGATGCAAAAAGTATCATAACAATATATGCCAAAAATATATATAGAGTATTTTCTGAAGCTAGTATATATATCAAGAAAAAAGAGAGGATAAAAAGCTGGAAAAATCCTCTAAGAGAGCTTATAAATATCTCTTTTTCTAAGCCTAGCTTTTTATAAATTGAGAAAAGTAGTGCCAAAATAACCAAAAAATAGGCAAAAACAACACTAAAATCAAAACCATCCAAAAATCATCCTTAAAATCATAAGCCCAAAAAAGAGCTTATGAAAAGAGCTATATAGCTCTGCTTACTATCTCATTTACTCTTTTTGTGAAGCCTATGACATCTTTTATTTTTAGACCTTCAAGAAGTCTTGCATTGTCCAAAAGTAGGTGAGCCACCTCTTTTGTAGTTGTAGGGTCATTTTTTAGAAGTAGTTTTGTGAATATTGTGTGCTCTGGATTTATCTCCAAAATTGGCTTGATATCCATCTCTCCTACAGATTGTCCCATCTGTTGCATCATTTTTTGAATCGATAAGCTAGGGTCATTTTCATCTAAAACTATACAACTAGGAGACTCTTCTAATCTTTTTGAGATTTTTACATCTTTTATCTCATCTTTGAGCTCCTCTTTTATGATGCTCAAAATCTCTTCATATTTCTTCTCATCACCTTTTTCTATCTTGTCCTCTTCAAAATCTTTATCTACTTCAGTGCTATTTACTGAGTGAAGTGGGATCTCTTTATATGTACCAACCATAGGGATAACAACAGAATCTACTTCATCATCAAGGATTAAAACCTCAATATCTTTTTTCTTAAACTTCTCAATAAGGGGTGAATTTCTCAAAATCGCCTCATCTTCACCCAAAATATAAAAAATCGCTTTTTGATCAGCTTGCATTCTATCTTTGTACTCACTTAGGCTTACAAGCTTATCTGATTTTGTAGATTTAAATCTTACAAGCTCTAGAAGTTGGTCTCTGTTTGCAAAGTCAGTGTAGAGTCCCTCTTTGATACATCTTCCAAACTCTTTGTAGAAATTCTCAAACTTCTCTGACTCATTTTTTGCCATTCTATCAATCTCGCCAAGTATCTTTTTGACTGAACCAGATTTTATGTTCGCAAGGATTCTATTTTGTTGTAGTATCTCTCTACTTACATTTAGAGGCAAATCTTCACTATCTATGATACCTTTTACAAATCTCAAATATGTAGGGATTAGCTCTTTATCATCATCGGTGATAAATACTCTTTTGACATATAGTTTCACACCAGGTTGAAAATCTACTCTATATAGGTCAAATGGAGCTTTTTTTGGTATATAAAATAGAGTGCTATACTCTTGAGTTCCCTCCACTTTGGTGTGAATCCAAGTCAAAGGCTCATCAGAATCGTGAGATATGGTTTTATAAAAATCCTTATACTCATCATCTTTTATATCTGCTTTGCTAAGTCTCCATAGAGCTGATGCTCTATTTGCTTGTTCGCATTTATCCTCTTTTTTGCCTTCATTCTCTTCTGTGTAGCTCAAAAAGATTGGGAAAGGAATATGATCTGAATATTTTTTGATAATATTTTCTATTCTCCAGCTTGAGGCAAATTCTAGCTCATCATCTTTTAGGTGTAGTGTGATGTGTGTACCATGAGATTCTTTGCTCACTTCTTCTAAATCATAACCACCGCTTCCATCGCTACTCCACAAATATGCCTTATCTTCGCCAGCCTTTTTGGATATCACCTCTATTTTGTTTGCAACCATAAAAGCTGAATAAAATCCCACACCAAACTGACCTATGAGCTGAGAATCCTTCTTTGCATCACCACTTAGACTTTGCACAAATGATTTGGTGCCACTTTTTGCAATAGTACCTATATTTTCAATTAAATCACCCTCATTCATACCTATTCCACTATCTTCAATAGTTAGAATCTTCTTCTCTTTATCAAAAGAGATATCAATTTTTGGGGTATATTTTAGACTTTTATAGTTCTCATCAGTCATGGTGAGATATTGCAACTTATCAAGTGCATCAGAAGAGTTTGAGATAAGCTCTCTTAAAAAGATCTCTTTATTTGAATATAGAGAGTGAATCATCAAATCTAGTAGTTGGTTCACCTCTGTTTGAAATTGATGTTTTGACATTTTTAAAACTCCTTGCTTGTTTTTTAGCAATTATAGCATAGAGTTGTTAAAAAAGTCAAAAAGTTGATATCACTACTATAAAGTTAGTTGATATATGATAACTAGAGTAGTATTCTATCACCCTTTCTACCTGACCTAGAGCTATTTTCATTTACAGTAATCTTTTCTGTTGCATTTTTTAGATTTCTCACTATTTCTTTTAGATTCTCTATTTCACAATTTTTTGAAGAGACCTCATTTTGAAGTTTTTGCATTTCACATCTAACAAGTGCTAGTTTTTCAAACAGTTTCATAAGATAGCTCCATTTTGATATTTGTATATTAATTTTTTGTCTTAAGTATGTTAATAAATGTTTCTTAAATTTTAACTTAAAACATACTACAAAGAGTATATTAAATTACAAAACATACTCAAAGTAGTATATAAAAAGTTTAAGGAGGAATAAAAATTGCTAAATTTGTGGAATGACAAAAGATGAGTTAAAAAAACAACTAAAAAAAGCAGGACTTTCAAAAAAAGAGTTTTGTGAAATTGTTGGGCTATCGTATCAGAGTGTAAACAACTGGGGTAGTAGCAAAAATATACCCCATTGGGTAGATAGCTGGCTAGAACTATATGTAGAATCAAAATTTTATAGAGAACTTAAAAATAAAATAGTAAATTCAGGTTTATGTAGAGAGTTTGAAAGATTAGATGAGAGTGTAAACTAGTTACTCTTTGAAATAAGTCAAATAGGCAGTAATCTTAGAGAGTACTGCCTATGAGTTAGATGTTGTAAACCAAACGATCATCTTGTATATATTTGATGTATCGCTCCTTTGTCATGTAGTAGAGTTTTATCTGAAGAGGAAGGGCAAGTATGCCTAATACTCCCATGATAACAAGAAGAATACTTATTTCACCAAATAGAATATCCAAAATCATCGTAGATGTCGCTCCAAATATTACAGCACATGAGATTACAAATGAGCGTAAAATCAGATACTTCTTGACTTCCAAATCAAAACTCATTAGTTCTATAGTATGGATTCTTGCTATCTCAAATGTGATTGTTTGAATCGTGAATATAGTTAGAATCGTATAGGTGAAAACCAACTCATCATAGAAAAAGAGAAAATAGGAGGCAATCTGTAGTATATCAAGATATATAGCAAAAAGGTAGATATTGTGCACCTTGACATTTTTAAAAAGTGGTTGCACTATTCCCTCACTCGCCCCTAAAAGCATAAAAAAACTGATCATAAAAATAGGTAGATAAAGCCCTTCTAGTTTTGTCACAACAGGAAGTAGTATCCAATCAATGGCTACGACAAGGAAGAGGGATAGCATCTGAATGCGTATAAAAGTGTCTCCCTTGAGAATCTTCCCAAGTGCTCTGTATGTCATATTGCTACTTCTGGTAGATCGTATATTTTGGCAGAAGTTTTTCAGGTCTATAGGACATCTTTACCTTTTTGAGGTTTTCAAATCCCATATCATCTCCGACATTTATATATTTGCAATTATACTTCTCTTTGAGAATCTTGCTAAACTCTCTAAAGATAAACTGTGCACACCCCAAAACTTCAAAGTCTGTTTTTTCGATGATGATGCTTGCTGTCTCTTGGTTTATCATCTCACCAATCGTAAATCCCGTGAGTACATCATCTATAAATATGACGATTCCTTCAAGTTCAAGCTCTCTGAAGTTTTTTGTCACTCTTTTTACTGCTAGTCGCTCTTGATAGATTCCCTCCAAAAAGGCATCTGCCTCCTCTTTTGGCATATACTTAATCCTATCACTTACCCATTTGTTGAAGAGATCGACAATGGCTTCAGTGTGGATATCTGGATCTAGATTTTCTATCCTATGATTTGGATAGGATTTTTTAAATTTATTGATCTCATTTCTTTTTGATTTGTAGTCATCACCTTTTAGCTCGACAAGTGCATCGGCTAAATAAACATAATCTACTAGCTTTTTCTCTACTAGATAAGATTCTAGAGCATCATAGATAAGTGTTCCCTCTTCAAGGTAGTTTACAAATCCTTCAAGCATAGGTTCGTGGATATAGTCGATTTTTGAGTAGTATTTTGAGCTGTTGTGCTCATTCATGATATCAAAACAGAGCATCATCGAATCAAAAATATTCTCCTTTTTTCCTATAGGTGGAAGCAGCATGGAGAGCTCTCCACCTGAGAGTATGAAAAGACAAAAAGTGTCGTTGATGATGCCATAAAATCCACTAGCATTGCTCATCCAGATGTAGTTTGCTGCAAAAGTATAGTCACTTACATCTGCATTTAACTCTTTGAGATAGTGCTCCATTTTTGCTTTTGCATACATATCGAAATGTTTGAGACGGTGATTTGAGATTGTCAGAGTTGACATGGTTTTTTATATTTCCTTGGGGTTTGAGATAGCTTTTAAAAGCGGCGGAATTATATAGCAGATTTTGATTTTTGCGGTGGTTTTTTGCTAATTTTTTTGAAAAGATTTCTGTGTTTTTTTATAGTGTGTGCTCATGGTTTGTTTTATGACTATATGACCTTTCCTTGCCATTTAAAAATAAAAATATGAGAAATATCATAATGTAGCATAGGTAGATGATAGAAAATCTACAAAAAAATTGTTACAATACTTTAAAAAAAGAAAATAAGAAATATATAAAAAATAAATCCAATTTAGGAGCATCACATCCCATACTATATATTTAGCTATCACTATCATCCCAAAATAGACACAATCATAAAATCCTTAGAGGTGAGATAATGCTGACACTCTTTTTGCTCTTAGTCATTTTGATATTTATTCTATGGATTATATGGTTAAAAATAGAGTTGAGAAAAAAAACACAAATAGAAAAAAACCTAAGAGAGCAAGAGAATCACTTTAGAACACTCTTTGATATTGCTCCAATTTTTATAGATTCATTTGATACCAATGGAAAATGTCTTTTATGGAACAAAGAGTGTGAGAGGGTTTTTGGGTGGAATATTGAAGAGATCAATGCTCATGAGAATGCATTTGAGCTTTTTCATCCTGATCCCAAACAACAAGAGATAATGAGAGAAGCTTTTGCATCCAGAAAAGATACACAATATATAGAGATGAACCCTTTGTCAAAAAATGGTAAAAAAATTCCAAGCAGATGGGTCAATGTAAATGCTTCAAATGGTCAGATAGTCTATATAGGAATAGATCTAAGAGAGCAAAAAGAGGCTGAAAAAATGTTACTTGATACCCAGCAAGAGCTACAAGAGCTAAACCTCACCCTTCAAGAGAGAGTTGAGAATGGAATCAAAGAGATACAGAAAAAAGAGCAGATGATTCTTAGCCAATCACGATTTGCCCTTATGGGAGAGATGCTTAGTATGATTGCACACCAGTGGAGACAGCCTTTGAGCGTTATTGGCATGAGTGCTTTAAACATTCAAAACAAAATAAACCTAAAAAAATTCCAACTCAATGATGATAAATCCAAAAAGGAGTTTTTTGAATATTTAAGAGAGGAGATTGGCGACATATATAGCTTCACGCAATATCTCGCCAGAACTATATACGATTTTACAAATTTCTTTAAGCCCAATAAGGAAAAAGAGCTTGCTCCGCTTAGTTCACCAATCAAGAAGGCACTAGATGTTTTAGATAGCAGAATAATTAAAGAGAACATCCAAATCACTCTAGATATCCAAAGTGATAGAAAAATAGAGCTTTACAAATACGAGATGATGCAAGTCATCATAAACATCATCTCAAATAGTATCGATAATTTTATTGAAAAAGGTATAAAAGAGCCAAAAATTTCCATTAAAGCCTGTTGTGAAGATGATCAGTGTATTGTACAAATCTGCGATAATGGTGGTGGGATTAATGAGGCGATTTTGCCAAAGATTTTTGATCCATATTTCTCTACCAAAGAGGAGAAAAATGGTACCGGGCTGGGGCTGTATATCTCTAAAGTGGTTATTGAAGATCACAGCTCAGGCTTGTTAAATGTCGCAAATGTGGATGATGGTGTCTGTTTTGAAATTATATTGAAAAGGCAAAATCTATGAAAATATCATCATGTAAAAAATACAAAACACTATCTATCCTTTTGATTGAGGACTATCTTCCTTTGCAAAAAAAGCTTTCTACCTTTTTGGATGATTATTTTGACTATGTGCAAGCGGCTTCAAATGGAGCAGAAGGTTTAATAGAATATAAAAAATATCAGCAAACAAATAATAAGTTTTTTGATATTGTGATGACTGATTATGATATGCCAAAGCTTAATGGTATTGAATTGATAAAGGTAATACAAAAAGAGAATAAAGATCAGATTTTTGTGGTCATATCAGCACATCAAAACCCAGAATACCTAATAGAATATATAAATCTAGGTGTTTTACATTTTATCTCTAAGCCAGTTGCTTATGATAGTATATTAAAGATATTGGATAAAATTTATGATAAATTTATCAAGAGGGACAATCTATTTTATATAAACAGTTCTCTTGCGTGGGATAAAAATAGAAAAAGTCTCTTCTGCGAAGGTCAATTGATAAATCTCTCCAGATATGATCTGCTTTTAATTGAAGTACTTTTGGATGATTTTGGATTTATTTGCCACAATGAAAAGATTATTGACCATTTTTATCTAAACAATGAGGATATCAAACTAGATAACATAAGAAATATGGTCGTTCGCTTGCGAAAGAAGATTCCAGATATGAAGATAGAAAGTGTTTATGGGATAGGATATAGAATAATCTCTTAACCTCTATATAAATTCTCTCCACTTTTTTAGTTACAAATTCACTTCAAAAATATACCTATACTTACTTTTTTCTCTTTTTTTTCTCTTTTTTTCCTCTTTTTTTCCTCTTGCGAGCAATTCGCGAGCAATCTTTTGTTATGTTTTTAGTAGATAAAAAAATCTAGGGAGAAAAACATGCAATCGG